>NZ_JBGTZC010000012.1:0-51073 GCF_041807725.1 Streptococcus sp. E17BB | reverse complement strand
ACAATTGGCGAAAGTCTTATTTGACATCAATAACCGACCACGAAAATGTTTGGCTTACAGAACAGCTTTTGAAGCACTATTGAAGGAATTGTGATAAGTGTTGCACTTATTCTTGCAATTTATCTAGTTAAATATACTGACAAACTTCCCCATCTTTATAGGCGTTGTCAATCATGCCGCCGCCAAGGCATTCATCACCATCGTAAAAAACAACAGCTTGACCTGGGGTAATGGCTCGTTGTGGCTCATCAAAGATGACCTCAGCATTGTCGCCTGAAACCTTCACAGTCACTTTACTGTCAGGCTGACGGTAACGGAACTTAGCTGTGCACTCCAAGGTGAATTCTTCTGGCATTTTTTTTGTAAAGTGAACTTGACTGGCTTGTAAACTTGTTGACATTAAGCTATCATGGTAGAAGCCTTGACCAACATAGAGGATATTCTGTGACAAGTCTTTTCCAACAACAAACCAAGGTTGGTTGTCACCACCATGTTGACCCCCAATACCAAGGCCTCCACGTTGACCGATGGTATAATACATGAGACCTGCATGTTCGCCCATATCTCGCCCATCAACGGTCATCATGCGACCTGGCGTCGCTGGTAGATAGTTGCTGAGAAATTCCTTGAAATTTTTCTCCCCGATAAAGCAGATGCCTGTCGAATCTTTCTTTTTAGCGGTCGCAAGGTCTGCCCGCTCTGCGATTGCCCTTACCTCGGACTTCTGCAAATGACCTAGTGGAAACATGGTTTTTTGTAGCTGTTCTTGAGATAGTTGGCTAAGGAAGTAGGTCTGATCCTTACCATTGTCCACTCCACGGAGCATATGAACAGTCCCATCCTTATCGCGTCTCACTTGGGCATAGTGACCTGTCGCCACATAGTCCGCCCCCAAGCTCATAGCATAGTCCAAAAAGGCCTTGAACTTGATTTCCTTGTTGCACATAACATCTGGATTGGGCGTGCGACCCGCACGGTACTGAGCTAAAAAATACTCAAAAACACGGTTCCAGTACTCTTTTTCAAAGTTGACTGAGTAGTAGGGAATTCCCAGCTGGTCCGCCACAGCAGCGACATCCTTGTAGTCTTCGGTTGCTGTGCAAAAGCCATTTTCATCGGTGTCGTCCCAGTTTTTCATGAAAATACCAACGACGTCATAGCCCTGTTCTTTTAACAGCAGGGCGGTCACGGAGGAGTCAACACCCCCGCTCATGCCGACAACGACACGAATCTTGCTATTGTCTGTCATAGATTTCTCCCATCAAATATTTTTTCTTCTGCCAAATGGCAGAGCTGTCAACGGTCGATTTGAAGGTCGATGTTGAGTCTTTATTATAGCACTATTTTCAAGAAAAGAGGAGTAGAACTCCTCACTCTACTCCAATCTGTTAAGCTTTTTCCTGCAAGCGACCCGTCTCGATATAAACCAAGCGCTCACAGATATTGGTCAAGTAATCTGCCATCCGCTCCATGTGGAGCGCGATAGACAAATAATAAGTGCCGCTCAAAACCAAATCAGTCTCCCTGTCCATCCGCCGCCTAACGGTCGCTGATAGAGATTTTCTCTTCTCAACCAAGGCTTCTTCTAACTGTGTGACAATCTGTAATTCCTGCTCTTTTTGATGATTGACCAGAGAGCGAACCAGGCTACATAGATGATGCGCTTGTTGGCCCAAGTCAAGCAGAGCACCCTCCAAATCGGTCGAGCGAGCATGCCCTTGAAGGTTTAGCAAGCACTTTGCCATCAAGGCGCTGTAGTCTCCAATTTTTTCCAAGTCTGAGCTGATTTGCATCCATGACACAATCTGGCGTAAATCTTTCGCAACAGGTTGTTGTCGAGCAATCAGGTGAGCTGCAGCCACTTCGATAGCCAACTGGGTTTGGTTAATCTCAGCATCTTCTGCTAGAATCTGCTCAGCCAGCGCGATATCATCTGTGGCAAGCACTTGATGCACCTTGACAAAACTTTGCTCTGTCAGGTCAAACAACTGATTGACCTGATGTTGTAAATGGTCTAATTCCTCCTGAAATGCTTGTCTCATGAATTCCTCCTTAGCCAAATCGACCTGTCACATACTGCTCTGTTCGCTCGTCTGTTGGTTTGGTAAAAATCTGAGCAGTGTCACCAAACTCACAAACCTCACCCAAAAGGAAAAAGGCTGTTGTGTCTGCTACTCGAGCCGCCTGTTGCATGTTGTGAGTCACCATGATGATGGTATAATCCTTTTTCAAGTCTTGGAGCAAATCCTCGATTTTCAAAGTAGAAATCGGGTCAAGGGCAGACGTTGGCTCATCCATGAGCAAAACTTCTGGCTCGACTGCCAGAGCTCTCGCTATGCAAATGCGCTGCTGCTGACCACCAGATAAGGACCTGGCACTTTTTTTCAACTTGTCCTTAACCTCATCCCAGATAGCCGCCCCGCGTAGACTTTTCTCGACAATCCGATCCAGCTCTGCCTTATCCTGAATACCGTGTGTCCGCGGACCATAGGCAATGTTATCATAGATAGACATGGCAAAGGGATTTGGTTGCTGGAAAACCATACCGACTTTTTTTCGCAGTTGATTAAGATTGAGGGATTTGTCAAAAATATCCTGACCATCTAGGGAAATATGCCCTTCAATTCGGCATCCTGGTACCAAATCATTCATTCGATTGAGGGTCTTGAGAAAGGTCGTCTTGCCACAACCTGAAGGACCAATCAAAGCCGTTACTTGTTTCTCTGGCAAGTGTAAGTTAATGTTTTTCAGAGCTTGAAAATCTCCATAAAAAAGATTCATCTGCTCCACTACAATCTGTCCCATGCTAAATCCCTTTCGTTAATTTCTTGGAGAGTTGGTTAGAAATGGTCTGAATGACCAAGACTGTGACGATGAGGATAACCCCTGTCGCATAGGCTTCTTTCAAATATAGCCCTTCGCTAGAAAGCACATACATGTGAAGAGCCAAGGAACGCCCTGAGTCTAGGAGATTCGTGGGCATGTTGGTTGATGTCCCTAAAGTGTACATAAAAGCGGCAGTCTCTCCGATTATTCGCCCCACAGCCAGTAACACACCTGCTAAAATACCTGGCATGGCTTCTGGGAGAACAATCCTAAAAATCGTTCGAAGCTTTCCAGCTCCGACAGCAAAACTGGCCTGACGGACACTGTCTGGTACAGCAAGCAAGCCTTCTTCTGTCGCTCGAATAATTAAGGGCAGAACCATCAATACTGACGTCAAAATCCCCGACAAGAGTGAATACTGGAACCCACAAAAGATAACGAAGAACAGCATGCCAAAGAGACCAAAGACAATTGACGGTACACCTTGCAGGGTATCTGCAGCCAAACGAATGAAACCAACCACCTTGCTACCTCGGTTGGCGTATTCAACTAAGTAAAACCCTGCAAAAACACCTATTGGAATTGCCAAAAGAAGCGACCCAAGCACTAAGACAAGGGTGGTCACAATAGAGGGCAAGAGAGACATGTTGCTTGAGCTGTAAGTCGGAGAAAAAAGTTCTAAACTCAGGTGAGGAAGACCTTTCATCAAAATAAAACCGATGACCAAAAAAAGTGACCCAAACGTTATCAAGGCTGATAGGTAAACGAGACCTCGCAGTAGCTTATTTTTCATCGTTCTGACCTCCTTTTCACCCAGACAAAGCCAGCATTTATCAGCAAAATAAAGAGAAAGAGAACTGCTGCGGTCGTGATTAAGGCTTCTCGATGCTCTCCTGAAGCGTAAGCCATTTCTAACACAATATTGGTCGTCATGGTGCGAACTCCTCGTAACAGACCAGACGGCATGACAGGCTGATTGCCCGCGACTAAGATAACCGCCATGGTCTCACCGATTGCCCGACCAACTCCCAAGATAACGGCAGAAAAAATACCTGATCGAGCCGCTGGCAACATCACCTTAAAGACCGTTCGTTCATGGGAAGCCCCTAGAGCCAGACTAGCAGCATAATCATCTTTCGAAATAGCCCGTAAGGCAGTCTCGGATAGACTGATAATCGTTGGCAAAATCATAATACCAAGCAAAATCACAGCCGATAAGACGCTTAACCCCGTCCCGCCGTAGGAACGAATCCAAGGAACGATAAACTGCAAACCAAAGAAGCCGTAAACAATCGAAGGGATACCTGCCATAACATTTACAGAAGGTTTCAAGAGACTGTACAGGGCTTTAGGACAAAAATAGACCATAAAAACAGCTGTTAAGACCCCGACAGGGACACCCAGCACAATCGCACCTGCTGTGACCAATAAGGAACCGACAATCATCGGGAGAATGCCATAAGTTGGCGGTAGGTTAGACGGTGACCAATCCGTCCCAAAGAGGAAATCCCCTAGTCCTTGCTTCAGCAAAAATGGCAGAGCATTCCCAAAAATAAAGATTGAAATCACCACAATGGCCAGTACAGACAATAAAGCCGATAAAAAGAAAACACCCTTGAAAAGAGACTCTCGCCTTTCTTGTCCTTTAAGCGTTAAACGCATAAACCTCCTCCTTGAAAAGTTGACAAGACCTTGACAGTTTTGTCAACCTAATTGTATACATCTTATTCGCCAATCTCATTCCAAGTCAGGAGTTTTCCAGTATAAATTTCCTTAACTTCTTGAGCCGTTAGAGATTCTAGCGGGTTATCCTTATTGATTACGACTGCGATGCCATCCAGAGCAATCACATCCGCTGTCAATCCTGGCTTTTCCTTGTCTTTGAGTTCACGAGATACCATGCCGATATCTGCAACTCCTTCATGAACAGCAGTTACGCCAGCTGATGACCCATTTGAGGTGATGTCAATTTTGACATCTGGTTGAAGGACTTGATAAGCCTCTGCCAACTGTTCCATCAGGGGTGTTACCGATGTCGACCCAACGATTGAAATTGTGCCAGATTGAGGTGTAGCCTGATAAGCTTGGCTATCTGTTTTTGCTGCCACGTATTTCTTATCTGTCACGATAGCTTGTCCATCGCTTGAGTGGATAAAGGTGATAAAGTCTTGTGCTTGTTTAGACAAACTCTCCTTCCAAACAATGTTAAAGGGACGTTGAATCGGATAAGTCCCGTCCAAGACAGTTTCGTTGCTCGGTGCGACACCATCAATCTTGACAGCCTTGACAACATCTGTCAGTGACCCTAATGACACATAGCCGATGGCACTCGGATTGCCAGATACCGTTCCCACAACCCCCTCGGTATTGTTTTGAATAGTTGCTGCTTTTGTGGTCTGGTCGACTTCTATATCGCCAGACTTTTCCAGTACACCTGTGATGTCAACAAAAGCACCTCGCGTACCTGAACCGTCCTCACGAGAGACGACCATGATATCTCCGAGATTGGAAGTTCCATCACTTCCCTGATTGCCACAAGCAGCCAGACTAGCGCCTACCAGCAAGACAAAGCCTGCTTTAATAAGTTGTTTCAACATGATTGACCTCTTTCTCATAGCTGAAATTTTTTTGTTGTCAGCTATAAATCTAGTCTATCAAGGTTTTGTAAGGATGATATGCAGTTTTTTGTAAAGATTGTGTAAAGAAAATGCATGGAATCCAAGCTCATGTATTGCTTTCATTTCTTTTTGTCATCGGTAGGTAAACAGTAAATTGGCTGCCATGCCCAACTTGGCTTGCTACCTCTATCCGACCATCCATCGCCAGCAAAAGGCTTTGAACAATCGACAGACCCAGACCTGTTCCTCCTGTTTGTCGACTTCGACCCTTGTTAACGCGATAAAATCGTTCGAATATCCGGTCCAACTCCTCTTCTGGAATACCAATACCTGTATCAGCAACTTCTATCTTAACGTCAGTTTTTTCTTGTGACAAAATGACCCTTATCTGACCACCTCTATCCGTATAGCGAATAGCATTGGTTAAGAGATTGAGTAAAACCTGCGACAGTTTTCCCCTATCTCCGAGATAGGGCAATGACAGATTGTCCACACAGGTAAACTCAAGCTCTTTGGCGAACAGTTGCCCTGATAAACTGGCGGACAAGTCAGAGACCAGTTCACCTATCGTAAACTCCTCTTCTAAGATAGCCGATGGAGATTGCTCCAATCGTGACAAGTCCAGAATATCCTGAACAATCTGCTGCAAACGTTGACTTTCTTGGTAAATAATGGTCAAGAACTGATCCCGAACTGCTTCATCATCCTTGGCACCTGACAGTAAAGTCTCTGCAAAGCCTTTGATAGACGTCACCGGAGTCTTCAACTCATGAGAAACATTGCTGACAAAATCTTGACGTACCTGCTCCAAGCGCCGTAAATGCGTCACATCATAAAAAAGAAGTAACAGTTGGGTCAGTTTAGCGCCCTGCAAGACCGGCGACACAATGACATCCACCGTACGTTCTTCAGGAAAGTAAATATCAATTTCCTGATTCAGCATGACTTTCCTGTCCGAAACTTCTTGAATCAATAGATTGAGTTCAGCTGTTTTATTGATTTGGACAAAGGTCTCTCCTGTCAGTTGACTATCAGGAAAATAGAGCTGCATGGACTGGCTGGCCAAGGTCACCTGTCCTCTAGCGTCCAAGACCAATACACCCACAGATAGATGACGGAGCAAGAGGTCAAGCTGACTTTTCTGATGACTGTATTTCTGCTCAAACACGGCTAACTTTTGACCCAATAAGGTCAGATTTTTTCCCAACTCATTGTAAACAGGCACAGACTGTTGCACGTAGTCTTTGTCGTAAATATTTTGCTGCAATCGATAAAGCTGACGCTCGACTTGCTTAATCGGATGACGCAGATAGCTGACCACCAAAAAGAGGCTCAAAAGATGGCAACTATAAAATGCCCAGGCTAGAGATAGCCAGATATTCCCATCCGCAAAGGGAAGCTTGACGAAGAATAGATGGCAAATACTGATTAAGAGAAGCACGCCGCCCAACCATACCAAGAATCTGCGATAGCTTGAGGGTAAAAAATCTCTCATTCCTTATCTCCCACAAATTTATAACCAAATCCTCGAACTGTTTGGATATAGCGCGGATTTTTGGTATCTAGTTCCAATTTTTCCCGAAGCTTACCGATATGCACATCCACCATACGCGTCTCTCCTGTATAGTCATAGCCCCAGATTTTGTCTAGGAGATGCTCTCGACTGTGCGTACGGTTTGCTCGCTTCATCAAAAAACGAAGGAGCTCAAATTCCTTTGGTGTCAAGCTCAACAATTGACCCGACTGATACACCTCGTGACGTTCTTCAAATAAGGTCAAATCCTGAACCTGTAGCACTCGCTCTGTTTCTTGAGTGCTGCGATGGCTTCGCCGCAAAATAGCCTTCACTCTTGCGATGACTTCCCTTGGACTAAAGGGTTTTGTCATGTAGTCATCTGCTCCCAACTCCAGCCCGATGATTTTATCCAACTCATCATCTCTAGCGGTCAACATGAGAATAGGAGTGTCCACACCAGCCTGACGGAGTTTTTTGCAGACTTCCATACCGTGCAGCTGAGGCAGCATCAAATCCAGAATGATAAAATCAAACTGACCAGAAAGAGCTAATTCCATCCCCTTACGACCATTATCCGCACTGGTAACAGAAAATCCATCTTGCTCTAGCGTATAAACCAAAAGGGTTACAATACTGGGTTCGTCTTCCACCACCAAAATCTTTTTCATCACCATTTTCTCTTTCTAACCCGTAAACTTTACCTTTTTACTGTATCATGGCTTGCTAAAAAGGCTGTAAAGTCAGGCTGTTCTCCTATTTTTTGTGATAATGCAACAAAAAGTTCAACCTTTAATCTAGCAGTTAGTTCATGTTAGTGAACATCAAGCTTTATCAGGCCTTTCAAACGCTTATTTTTATTGTCAATTTAATTGATACTTTTGTCAACTTATTTGTCAAACATGTAAAGCTGGGGATAATGATCACACTCTGGATGTTTAGGGTGACAGATGGCTCGACCAAAGTAAATCATGGCTTGATGAGCTGGCAACCAGAGCTCTGGAGGTAAAATAGCCATGACCCGTTTTTCGATTTCTAAGGGAGTTGCTGTCGACTTGACAATCTTGTGATGTTTACAAATCCTTGACACATGAGTGTCAACAGCAAATGCTGGAATACCAAAACCAACAGACAGCACGACATTAGCTGTCTTTCGTCCGATACCAGACAGACTCTCCAACTCTTCGCGAGTTTGAGGAACTTGCCCATCAAATCGTTCTAAGAGTTGAACAGAGAGCTCGTGCATGAACTTGGCTTTGTTGCGATAAAGCCCTAGTCTGGCAATATAGGGCGCAATCTCATCAGGACTGGCAACAGCAGCCTCTTGAGGACTTGGAAAGCGCTCAAATAAAGCAGGGGTCGCCTTGTTTACCGCTGCATCGGTTGTCTGGGCAGACAGCATGACAGCAACCAGTAGCTCGTAATGGTTTCGAAAGTCCAGACTGGGCTTAGCGTCTGGGAAAAGCGCGATAATCTCCTCGATAACATGACGAGCGTTTTTCTTGGATAAGAGGGGCATATTACATGACCTTTCCATATAAATTATGTTCCTATCTATCATATCAAAAATTACTGAGAAAGTCTTCTGACCTGCCCAAATGTGGTATAATTGAAGCAGTTACAATTCAAGGAGTGCCTTATGAAAACCCTACGTTTCCAGTCAGTTTTTGACATTATCAGTCCGGTCATGATTGGACCGTCATCGAGCCACACAGCAGGTGCTGTTCGTATTGGAAAAATTGTTCATTCTATCTTCGGTGACATCCCTGAGGAGGTCACCTTTCATCTCTATAACTCCTTTGCCAAAACCTATAAAGGACACGGGACTGACTTGGCTCTAGTCGCTGGTATTTTAGGCATGGAAACAGACAATCCAGACATCAAAAATTCTCTCGAAATCGCCCACCAAAAAGGTGTTCGTATCTACTGGGACATCATCAAAGACAGCAATGCCTCTCACCCCAACACGGCAAAAATCACGGTGAAAAAGGGTGACAAGTCCATGAGCATTACAGGTATTTCCATCGGCGGTGGCAATATCGAGGTGACTGAATTGAACGGTTTTTCAGTGTCGCTCAAGATGAATATCCCAACCATTATTATCGTTCATCAGGATATTCCTGGGATGATTGCTCAGGTGGCTGAGATTTTGTCCCAGCATGACATCAACATTGCCCAGATGACGGTGACCCGTGAGGCAGCAGGAGAGAAGGCCATCATGATTATTGAGGTTGACTCCAGAAACTGTCAACAAGCTGTCAATCAGATTATCAACATACCTCACCTACATAATGTCAATTTCTTTGATTAAGTTGACAACCTTGTCAAGAAAGGATTCCTATGTTTTACACCATTAAAGAATTAGTTGAACAGGCAGATCATGATTTCAAGGGCTCTGTGGCCCAACTCATGCTAGCAACCGAGACTGAGCTGACAGGGCGGACAGCTGATGAAAGCCGAGTGATGATGACCAGAAACCTCGAAGTCCTCAAGTCTTCGGTGGTCAACGGCTTGACCGAAAGTAAGTCTCTAAGCGGTCTGACAGGCGGCGATGCCGTTCGTATGGACAAGTACATCCAAGCAGGAAAGACCCTGTCTGATAGCACGGTTTTATATGCGGTCCGAAACGCTATGGCGGTCAATGAGCTCAATGCTAAGATGGGCTTGATTTGTGCAACACCGACAGCTGGCTCAGCAGGTTGCTTGCCTGCAGTGCTCAACGTTGCCATTGACAAATTGCAGCTGACCACTGACCAGCAGTTGGATTTTCTTTTCACCGCAGGGGCTTTTGGTCTGGTCATTGCCAATAACTCCTCCATCTCTGGGGCTGAAGGAGGCTGTCAGGCTGAGGTGGGATCAGCTTCTGCCATGTCAGCGGCTGCCCTGGTCATGGCTGCTGGCGGTACAGCCTTTCAAGCCAGTCAAGCCGTTGCCTTTGTCATCAAAAACATGCTAGGACTGATCTGCGATCCTGTGGCTGGTCTTGTCGAAGTCCCTTGCGTCAAACGAAATGCCCTCGGGGCTTCCTTTGCCCTCATTGCAGCAGATATGGCATTGGCTGGTATCTGCTCACAAATTCCTGTGGATGAGGTAGTCGATGCCATGTATCAGGTTGGTAAGGCTATGCCAACCGCTTTCAAAGAAACTGCCGAGGGCGGTCTAGCCGCCACCCCGACAGGAAAATTCTACAGCAAGGAGATTTTTGGCGAATGAGACAAACCGTCTATCTGGTTCGGCATGCCGAGCCTAACTATGACAATCATGACGATGCAACCAGAGAGCTGACCGCCAAAGGCAAACAGGATTGCCAACTGCTGGTTGACTTCTTTAAGCAAAGACCGATAAATCAGATTGTTTCCAGCCCTTACAAGCGAGCTGTGAAGACCATTCAACCCGTGGCTGATCAGCTGGGACTGTCCATTGAGCTAATGGCTGATTTTCGTGAGCGTAAGATTGACGACGTCTGGATTGAGGACTTCAAAACCTTTACGGCTAACCAGTGGCAGGACTTTGCTTACAAGCACAGCGACAGCGGCGAGTCACTAGCTGAGGTTCAGCACCGAACTATTGCTGCCTTGACGGTTTTGTTGGAAAATAGCCGAGCAGAACAGCTGATTGTCTCGTCGCATGGCACAGCCATCTCAACCATGCTCAATTACTACAATCCTAAATTTGGTCTAGCTGATTTTGAACGAATTAAGACCCTGATGCCCTTTGTGGTTGAGTTAGTTTTTGACAACTTGACACCATTGTCAATCACCCTTTACAACCTCTTTACAGGAGAATCCTATGACTACACTGCTCTTTGATTTGGATGGCACCTTAGTTGACTCTAGTCTGGATATTATTGATAGCTTTCAACATAGTTTTGAGCAAATGGGGCTCGTCTGTCCTGCCCAAGATCAGCTGATGACCTTTATCGGACCTCCCTTACGATTTACCTTCTCACAGTTCTTCAACCATGATACTGAAGTTGACAAGGCAGTCAACTATTTCCGAAACTATTACGAACATCAGGAAATATATCATGATACAGTTTATGCTGGAATAACTGAGCTGTTGATTGCACTGAAAAGCATGGGCTATCAGCTTTTTGTCACTACCAGCAAGCAAGAAGAAGCTGCTAAAAATGTTTTAGGCAAGTTAGGACTATCACATTACTTTACTGGCATTTATGGTGCAACTGCAAGCCATCATCATAAATCAGATGTGATTAGAAGTTGTTTACAAGACTATCAACTTCAGCCAGAAAACTGCTATATCATAGGCGACACCAAGTACGATATGATTGGCGGACGTGAAACAGGTGTTCACCCAATTGGTGTAGCTTGGGGGTTTGGGAATAGACAGGAGCTATTAGACCACGGTGCAGAGGCGATGATGGATAAGCCTGCTGACCTGCTCAGCTATTTTCAATCATCATAAAAAGGAGCTTTTATCGCTCCTTTTCTTTATGACTTATTGCATGCCCCAAGCAGCAAGTCCTTGATTGTTATAGGCGTTGAGGGCAGAGTTGATTTGGTCATCAACAGTTGCCGTTGAACCCCAGCCAGGCATGGTCTGGAAGAGACCAGATGCACCCGAAGCATTTGCAACGTTTGGGTTGCCATTGGACTCACGTGCAATGATGTATTCCCATGTTGCTTGCGGAACACCTGTTGCTGCAGCCATACGAGCTGCTGCTTCCGTTCCCACAGCACCTGCTGTATTTCCATTTGACAAAACTGTTGGATAACTACCTGCTGTATAAGTTGACACGACAGGGGTAAATTGAACAGCCGATTCTGAAACGACTTCAACTGATTCAACGACTGGCTCCTCAGCTATCACCTCAGGTTCAGTAGGCTTTATCTTGATAGAAACCTTAGGCTCAGCTAATTTTAGCTGAGGAGGCAAGGTTGTTAAGAATACGTTTTTTTCTGACTGGCTAGAGGGTACTTTCTGAGTATCCGCCAAAGCAATAGTACGTGGTAAGTCTTGAACAAATAATTTTGTTAGCAATAGGCCAAACGCCAAAATTGAAAAAGCACTTAGAACTGATAGCAATCTTGTTTTCAGATTTTTATGGTTTAATTGAGACATATACCTTATATCCTTTTTTATTTTAGGTAACAAGACTATTCTACGGTCTATATATTACAAAATGATTAAAAAACAGTGTCTAACTATATCAATAAAGTGAAGAACAGGTAAAATGATATATTTTACCTGTTCTTTTTATCTATTATGAGACACAAGATGTAGTTCTTATCATTTATTTCTTCACAATATCTTGTGTTAAAAACTTTTTTGGTCATTTAATACCAGCCATTAGCCTGCCAAAAGGCAAGGGCTGCCGACCATAATCCATAACGATTTTTAACATATGTGTCAGCCACACGCTCTTGATTTTCTGGAGACAGATCCCCATTCAAATAAGACAAGGTCAATTGATAGCGACCATAATACTGGCCGTTCTGAGCAGTGTAACTGCCGCCTGACTCTTTAAAGGCGATGGTTTCTTTGGTAGCAGCATCTGCTACACTGAGTTGAGACACATAAGAGGTTGATGGCTGATTTTGCACTATTTCTGAAACAGCTGTGACAGATGAATTTTCTTGTTTCTCAGCAGCACCTAATTCCAATGACTGACCAACGTAGATTACATCTGCATTGTCTAATTGGTTCAACTTGACCAAATCTGATACGGTTGTCTTATATGTTTGAGCTAGCTGAGACAGGGTATCACCTGCCTTTACGGTGTAAGTCTCTGCCGAAACATGACATCCATAGGTTATCATTGTAAAAGCAAATGCCGCAAACATGCCTTTAATCAGTTGTTTTTTCGTTATTGTTAATACTGTCATCATGTAACTCCTTTCTGATGAATACCCCTATCTTAACGAAAGTTTTTTACAACAGGATTGAGTTGCAATGACAAATATAACAAAAAGATCATATTTTCTTGCTCGATGAGTTGATGTTAAGAATTTTTAAGGTAAAAAAGAGCGACAGCAAATAACATCATCCCAAAAATAGTAAGGGTGTCTCGGTGTTGCCAAGATAATTGTCGGTATTTTGTCCGACCATCACCCCCCTGATAGCCTCTGGCTTCCATCGCAAGAGCTAAACTCTCAGCCCGCTTAAAACTTGAAGCAAATAAAGGAACCAAAATTGGAATGACTGATTTGACTTTTTGAATCAGGTTTCCTTCTCCAAAATCCACCCCCCTTGCCCTCTGGGCATTCATGATACGTACAGTATCATCCATCAAGGTTGGAACAAAGCGCAAGCTTAACGACAGCATGAGCCCAATCTCATGAGCAGGTACTTTCAGTGGTTTCAAGGGTTTTAACAGACTTTCGACCGCATCTGATAAACTCAAAGGAGTTGTCGTAAGGGTCAATAAGGTTGAAAATAGGATAATCAGCAAAAACCGCGAAAAAATCAACAACGACATCTCAAAGCCCTTATCTGTGATAGTTAAAAACCAAATATTAGCGATTGGATGACCAGCAGAGGTGAAAAAGAGCTGAAACATGGTTGTAAAGGCAATAAGCCCAAGCAGCGGCAGAATGCCTTGGATAAAGTAAGATAGGCTTATCCGAGACAGGAAAACCAAACCAAGGACAAGTGCTAGAGCTAAGACATTTGTGACAAGAGTATTTGCCCAAAAAATGATGAGAATAAACATCATCATCGCCAGCAACTTACTTCGAGGGTCAAGACGATGAAGAACAGACTGCCCTGGAACATAGCGCCCTAAAATCAGTTTGTCCATGACCGCATCACCTCCTTAAACTCATCGATGGTAATTGGTAAACGGTCCATCGCTACACCACGCTCCCTTAGGCGCTGAGCAAAGGTCGTTACTTTTGGTAGGCCAAGTTGTTTTTCAGTTAACAGGTCAACCTTTTGGAAAATCTCTTGGGGAGAACCTGACAGGACTAATCGACCTGCCTCTAGAACATAAACCTGATCCGCGTAGTTAGCGACATCATCCATCAAATGAGTGACTAAAACGATTGTCATTCCTGATGCGTGTAACTGACTAAATAAAGCCATCAAGTCCCTACGTCCTTTAGGATCAAGACCAGCAGTTGGTTCATCTAGAACGAGAACTGTTGGTTCCATTGCTAAAATCCCAGCAATCGCCACTCGACGCATCTGCCCACCAGATAACTCAAAGGGATTTTTTTCAAATAGATCATCTGAAATCCCAACCAGAGCCAACTTTTCCCGAGCAATGCTCTCAGCTTCCTCAGTAGTCTTACCAAAATTTTTCGGACCAAAGGCAACATCTTTTAAAACCGTTTCTTCAAATAATTGACTCTCTGGAAATTGAAAGACCACTCCAACCTGTTGGCGTAACTGCTTGATTGATTTTGGTTTACTCTTGGCTGAAATGGTCACCCCATTAACCTGAACGTCTCCTTTGGTCGGTATATTAAGCCCATTCAGAAGCTGCATCATCGTTGACTTACCGCTACCCGTATGTCCAATAACCGCCGTATAGGACCCATCCAGAATCCCCAAGTCAATATTAAAAAGAGCGCGCCCTTCAAAAGGCGTCCCTTCTTGATAGGTGTAATTTACTCCCCTAAGTGTAATCCCCATAGGTAGTCTTCTAACTCCTTTTCTGATAAATAGCCGAGCTGTTCATCGAGTGCTAACGCCTCAGCCAGCTGACTAGAGAACGGTTTGTCAAGACCTAAGTCAAGCAATTCATCACCTTTGGCAAATAGTTCGCGTGGTGTCGTATCCAGAACCAACTGGCCTTTTTTCATCACCAACACCCGATCACTCAGCGCTACTTCGTCCAAGTCATGGGTAATCGATAAGACCGTTAGATTTGACCGTATTCGCAACTGCTTCATCAGGGTGATTAAGTCCAGCCGACCTTTTGGGTCTAGCATACTGGTCGCTTCATCCAAGATAATAATCTCAGGTTGCAAGGCAAGTGCTCCAGCGATGGCAACACGTTGCTTTTGTCCTCCTGACAAACGCGCAGGCTCCTTGGTTCGATAAGCAGACATTCCAACCAAGTCAAGAGCCTCCGTCACACGTTTTTCCATTTCCTCATGCGATAAGCCTTGATTTTCCAGACCAAATGCCACGTCATCTTCTACTGTTGACCCAACAAATTGATTGTCAGGATTCTGAAAAACAAAGGCGATTTTTCGACGAATCGCCCATATCGTTTCCTCGGACAAGACCTGACCAGCAACTCTAATTTCTCCCGAATGAGCTTCTAATAACCCATCAATCAATCGAACAGCAGTCGATTTGCCACTGCCATTATGTCCGATAATGGATACCCATTCACCTTGTTTCACGTGAAATGAGAGGTTAGCTAGCGCATAATCCTCTCGTTGGGCATCATACTTAAAATAAACTTGTTTAAGATCTATCATCACTGAAAAGTATCCTTGAGCAGGAAACTCGCTCCCTTAAAATAATCGTAGCCAGAGTAAATCGTAAAGAACAAGGCAACATATAACGTTAACTGACCAATCATCGTCCAATGCCATAGCAGGAAAATGACTGATAGCATTTGAGTAACAGTCTTAATCTTACCAGGCATGGCTGCCGCAAGCACTTCGCCTCCAGTTTCAACCAAAAGTAACCGCAGACCCATCACCGCTAGTTCTCGACAGATGATGATAGCAGACACCCAAGCTGGGGCTAAGTCTGCTCCAACTAGCATGATAAAGGCACTCATGACCAGCATTTTATCTGCTAAAGGGTCAGCAAATTTACCAAAATTTGTGACAACTTGCCATTTTCTGGCCAGATAACCATCTAAATAATCGGTCAAGCTTGCCAGAGCAAAAATCACAGCAGCAACACGATACCAGACCAAACCATTTACTGAACCGAAGATGAGAAAGAGAGGAATCATCACGATTCTCATCACCGTTAGAAGGTTAGGTATATTTTCTTTTTTTAACATGAACTAACCCTACTGAATATTAAAGGTCACAATGCTGTAAGCAGTCGCGGTGAGAGCAGTCTTGTCAAGTTCTTGACCGTTAACTTTGATGGTTACCCCTTCAGTAATGCCCATCTCAAGAACAGCTTGAGTTGCACCTTCTGTCAAGGTTGCGGTATAGGTTGGTTGCTCACTGGATAGGGTAACACCTCCTGCAATATCAGATTTACTCAAAGCGACCCAGCTACGCTCTGCTCCTGATAATGATAACTCAACCTTAATCGGTTTTTGAGCAGTTGTCACCGCAACTGTAATTGCTTCACCGCCACCTGTGACTGCCAATTGAGTTGCTGGAGTAGGAGGAGTTGACTCACTAGGAGTTGTTGATACTTCTGAACTTGATGGTGTTGTTGATACTGATGCTACCGTCTCATTGGCCGTATTCGTTTTGGCAGTCAGAAAGTCTGCTAAATAGTTTTTATAAAGCATAAAGCCAGCAAAAATCAAGGTTGCAAGACCCAATAAGGTCAATATTGGACCGAGAAATCTGTTCCCCTTGCCTGAGCTTGATTTTTGAGAATGGCTGTTACGCCCGCTACGGCGAAGCGTTGTTGAGGTCACAGAGGATGGAACATACTCTGGGTCCTCTGATTTGACCAACTCATCAAAACTAGAGACCTTAAATGGTTCCTCAACCTGTTCAACCTGACTTGCCACCTCCGCTACAGGTTCTTCCGTTGTTTCAAACCCTAGATTTGCAAAGTCTAAATCAACAGCCTCAGCGTAGGTTCTCAAGTACTGCTCTAATTTATCTGCATCAATCAATGAAAATTGATCCAACTCGATAGCTAGTAAATTGTGGGTCGCAATTCCTGTTGAGCGCTCAATGGTTTGGAGAGCTAATCCTTTTTTAGTTCTTGCTTCGCGAAGCAAATCTCCAGTCGTTTTATTCATTTGTCGTCTTCCTTTGTTGTGATTAATTCTATTATAGCAAATTTTTCTAACTTATCCAGCCCCTAGAGAGGAAAAATCGTCACTTCTGCAATATCTGCCGAATGAAAGAAAGTCTCTCCGATTAACAAGACGTTCTCAAGAGTCAATTGGTCTAAAATATCAGGCACGTCAAGATAGAAAAGCTCCTGTGTAGAATGTTCTAAAAATGCACTTGCCAATTCATCTGGGCGATCCAGTGACATTAGAAATTCACCATAAAGTTCTTTTTTTAGACTGAATAACCGTTCTTCAGAGACATCCTTACTTGATTTCCCTTTTTTGAGCGCCTGTTTGATTTTGGCTGACATAGCAATCGGCTCGTTAGTATCAAGTAAAACCATAACAAATTGGAATCGCTCATCAACTTCTATCACCACATCAAACGAATCATTAATTTTTCCGTCATCATACCATTGTTGATAAGTCTTTGATGTCCAACCGATTAGCATATTTAGATATAATTTTAAAGCGGTCTTATAAAAGAGGCTACTGTCCTGAATAGGTTCGTGGCGAAAACCAATTCCCAATTTCGGCATATTGACATCTAATTGCAGTGACTGCTTTTTGACAACAGGTTGATAAGAAATAGCAGAGCGTGATACCCTAACCGGTGTCTGTTGTATCATCTGGCTTGTCAAGTCTGTCAATCTTTTATAAACGACATTTTCATCCACATCCCCAATAACAACAAGGGTCATCCCTTCTGGTCGATAAAAGGTCTCAAAGGCATTTGACAAATCTGTCAACGTTATCTTGGCTATGCTGTCAACTTTTCCAGCCAAATCAACCGCTAAAGGTGTCTCAGGAAAAAGACCTGCTAACAAACTGCTGTAAAGCCTGTAATCAGGATCATCCTGATACATGTCAATCTCTTGACTAATGATTGATTGTTCTTTTTTGATAGAATTTTCTGTAAACCTTGGTTGACTTACCAAATCAATCAGCAGCTCTAAATTTTCATTCAGCTGATCAACGCTTGAGAAAAAATAATTAGTGGTTGTAAAGCTTGTAAAAGCATTTGAATCAGAACCAAGTCCTGTAAACTTCTGAGAAAAATCCTGCTTCCCATTATTCTCAAATACCTGATGCTCTAAAAAATGAGCTAGTCCAGCGCCTGTGGCTATCTTTTGATCATTTACTGTAAACTCAGTGTCAATCCCACCAAACCTAACAGATAACATCCCTATGTTTTCTTTAAAACCCGACTTAGGAATAACGATTAGGCGTAGCCCAGAAGGTAGAATCCCTTGATAAATGGTCTCATTTAAGTGTGGAAAGGCTATCTGCTCTAATGCCATTATTGCTCCCCCTCCATAAAATAAACTGCTTGCAACTTTATCTTATTCGCCAAGCGAACAATATCTTGCTTGCTCACTGCCTGAACCTCTTGCTGAAATTCTGACAAAGTCTTCGCTTTCTCTCCAAAAACAGACCGATTATAGGCTAACTCAATCAGAGATTTGGCATAATCTTCGGACAAGGCTGCGCTATTGACCAGCATTTTCTTGGTTTTCTTCACTAAATCACTGGTAAAACGCCCTGATTTCAAGGCATGGAGTTGTTTGGTCACGAGCTGCATCACACGCTGACGCTGGTCTCGATCAATTCCTGTCTGAATCTTCAAAACAGACTGAAAAGGTTCTAAATGACTCGAAATTGTGTAGGCCAGCCCTGCTTTTTCCCGTAACTCTGTAAATAAAAGAGAGTGCGGAAATAGTCCCAATAAACCATTGGCGACGAGGAGCGAAGCGTAATCTTCTCCACCATAGACCGAGGGCACATGGTAAGCCAGGTCCAACACAGACTGATTGGCCTGCTTCGTTTCTAATTTTTCTCGTGTAATATTGGTTAGATCTTGTTGGTACTGGTAGTTCAAAGAGACCTGACGAGGAGAAAAAGGCAACTGATGAAGCCCTTGTAATATTTTATACTCATCAATCTTACCCACTAAAAAAATATCAATACGGTCTTCCCTCAACATGCGCTGAAATTCCTGAAAAGCAGTGTAGGAATTCTCCTTGGCAACCTGTTCAGGTGTTGAATAGCTAGATTGTTTGAGGCTATTATGCGTAAAATAAAGCTGGTCTAGTTCCAAATCGCTGTAGTAAAAAATATCTTCCTTATCTGCTTCAAGGTAGTTAATCAGATTAGCCTTTTCCATGTCAAAGATACTTGTTTGATACTGCTCGACCGTCCGTAAAGGATTGAACAAAATACTGCGTAAGAGAGCCATCAATTCATTGACCGTGTCCTCACCACCCAGAGCAAATTCACTTCCCACAGCACTGAGGTCGAGGTCCACCAGATGAACCAAGCCTTTCGTAGTCACTTTAGTGGATAAGCCTGCCCCATAGAGCTCAGCTAATTTTTGACGAAGTAATCGTGGGCTGGGGTAATCAGAAGTCGCTGTTGCTAGCATCTGTGCTACCAGAGCTCGTCTGGCCTTATTCACCTTACTCACATCTGCTGAAAATCGGCAAGTCAGATGGTTGGTCTTAAATTTTTCTGTCTGAACAACGTGTAGGTAAACACCGTCAACAATCTGCATAGCTTCCTTTTCCTTAGATGATAGTCCCTTCATTATAACATTTTATTTAAGACATGACCAAAAAAGACGTCGATTGAGACAATTATGCTATAATAGTCTGGTAACATCTGGAGGATACGATTATGGACTACAAACTTTTCACGGATTTCATCACCCTGCAAGCTCTACTGAAAGACACAGGTATCATTAAAAGTGGCGGTGCTATCAAGGCATTTTTAGCCGAAAACACCGTTCTGGTTAACGGTGAGGATGAGAAACGACGCGGCAAAAAACTCCGTATCGGTGATAAAATTGATCTTACTGATCTTGAACAGACTATTGTAATTGTCGCACCAACTGCTTTTGAAATAGCAGAGCACGAACTCGATATTGCAGAGAAAAAACGAATCGCAGAATTGGTAAAAAAAATGAATCAGGCAACTAAAAAGCAACAAGCTCGGCCGAAAAAGTCAGCTCAAAGCAAAAAACATTACCCTGAAAAAAATAAAAATACTGCTGTTAATCGTACGCAAACTTACCGCAAAGTTGACAACCCTGTCAAGCCAGCAGTGCGATTCCCTGGAGTAGACTTATGTGGCTTGAACGCATTGAGCTAACCAATTACCGCAATTACAAAGAACTATCGACTGATTTCTCTGCTAAACTTAACATCTTTATCGGTCAAAACGCTCAGGGTAAAACTAATGTGATAGAGGCTATCTATTTCTTAGCCTTGACCCGAAGCCATCGAATACGCTTTGATAAAGAACTAATTAACTTCGACGAAAAATCATTTACGATTAGCGGCCTAGTCCACCGCACCAGTGGTAAACTTCCACTTGACATTACCTTGACAGATAAAGGCAGAGTCTGTAAACTAAACCACCTCAAACAAAACAAGCTATCTGATTATATCGGCAAGATGACAGTTGTCCTCTTTGCGCCTGAAGATTTACAACTGATTAAAGGGTCGCCAAATTTAAGGCGTAAGTTTATGGATATTGACCTCGGTCAGATTAAGCCACTCTACTTGTCAGACCTATCAAACTATAATCATGTCCTTAAACAGCGAAACAGCTACCTCAAGTCAACAGATAAGGTTGACACTGTCTTTTTATCTGTTCTTGATGACCAATTAGCGGATTATGGTAGCCGTGTCATTCAACATAGACTTGACTTCGTTGACCAACTAACTATCGAAGCAGACAAAAACCACTACGCGATTTCAAATCAACTGGAACATATCAGTTTGACTTATCAGTCAAGTATCAAATTTACAGACTTGTCAACTTTAAAAGATAATTTTGTCAAGCAACTCGAAAGCAATCATCAACGAGATATCTTCAAACGTAATACCTCTATCGGTCCTCATCGGGACGACCTCACCTTTGCCATCAATGGCATCTCTGCTGACTTTTGTAGTCAAGGACAGCATCGCAGTTTGATTCTATCACTAAAAATGGCAGAAATTGAACTCTTCAAGCAACAGACAGGAGATTACCCGATTTTACTCCTTGACGATGTCATGAGTGAACTGGACAATAAGCGCCAAATGAAACTACTAGAAGGTATCAAAGAGAATGTTCAAACTTTCATCACTACAACCAGCCTTGACCATCTAAAAGGCTTGCCTGAGGATTTGAAAATTTTCCATGTGGAAAACGGCACGATAAAAACGGACTGAACATCGTCCGTTTTTTAATATTACATTGACAAATCTGTCAATCTATTAAGACTTAACAACACCTAACAAGATGGCACCGACCAAGAAACAAGCAATACCGATGTAAACCCAGCGCATTTCATTAGCGGTCTTTTTCTCACCGAGAAAGATAATACCACCGATAATCCCAATAATAGCCCCTAATTGTGAAAAGCTAAAGGCAATTGCCAAACCAGCTGTGGAAGCCGCAAAAAGCATGAAGATATTTCCCAAGCTCCATTGAAGACCAACCAAGGCATTTTTAAGCACAACAGGTTCAAAAGATAGCTTAAATCTCATAAAGGCAGCAGCTCCTAGTACCATACCGATTGACATTGGAAAAATAGCTGCCAGCGGTTCAAAGTGCATGATATTATTGAACAAAACAGTATAAGCGACATAACCGAAGGTCGAATAAGCCAAGGCGATAAAGCCTTTTTTCATGTCGTAATTGACAGAAGTGTCAACTGACTTGTCAGGGTCAGTTTTACTAGAAAAATAGAACCCAACAACCAAACTAACCAGGGCTATGCTACCGAGAATAAACTGAATTGGCTTTGCCCATTCTCCAAAAACAAAGGCACCAATCAAGCTACCGACAACCAGTTGGCTACCACCTGACAAGGCGTTAGCCACTGACACTCCCATATACTGCATGGCGGAGAATTGACCGTTCTGACCCATTGCCCAGAGCAATCCACCTAAAATCCCAAAAATCCAGTAGTTAAGAGTTAGGTTCGGCTGAACAATCAGATAAGTCACTGTGGCAAATAGCAGAGCTCCCAAAGTCACACCAAAGGTCTGCTGATTAGCATTTCCCCCAATCTTGTTACTCGCTAAACCAAGACTCCCCCAAGCAATCATAGGGACTAGAGCATATAAAATTCCTTGCATGATACTCCTTTACACGATATTTACAACTCTATCAACATTGTTGACAAGTTTGTAAACAATACAGTTAAGATAAAAAAGTAGGTCAAGACAAGTCTTTTCCCACTCCTTTATTTATTTTACAAAAATGTTCGGTTTTTGTCAAGCCTCTTAGCGGCTGATGGAATAGTTTGGTGCTTCGTTGGTGATGTGAACATCGTGCGGATGGCTCTCAATCAGACCTGCTCCGCTCATTTCTACAAACTGTGCCTTATCATGCAGGTCTTGAATGGTCGCAGCACCCGTATAGCCCATACCAGCCTTGATACCACCAACCATTTGGAAGACGATATCCGCAGCAGCTCCTTTATAGGCGACACGTCCCTCAATCCCTTCTGGCACAAGCTTATTGGCTTCATTGACAGAACCTTGGAAATAGCGATCTCCTGAGCCTTTTTTCATGGCACCGAGGCTACCCATGCCACGGTAGGTCTTGAACTTGCGTCCTTGGAAAATCTCTGTTTCTCCTGGGGCTTCATCAGTTCCCGCCAGCATTGAACCAAGCATGACCGCATGACCACCAGCTGCTAAGGCTTTAACAATATCTCCAGAATACTTAATGCCTCCGTCAGCAATGAGGGTTTTGCCGTACTCACGCGCCACACCAGCCGCATCGTAAATGGCTGTAATCTGAGGCACACCAACACCTGCGACAACACGAGTGGTACAAATCGAACCCGGACCAATACCAACCTTAACCACATCAACCCCTGCATCATAAAGGGCACGAGCGCCTTCAGCTGTCGCAATATTACCTGCAATCAAGATTTTATCAGGGAAGGTCGCACGAATTTCAGCAATCTTGCGCAAGACACCTGCTGAATGTCCGTGTGCTGTATCAATGACAATCGCATCCGCTCCTGCCTCAAAAAGTGCAGTCGCTCGCTCAAAGGTATCAGATGTCACACCAACAGCTCCTGCAACCAAGAGACGACCGAACTGATCTTTAGCAGCATTTGGAAACTCGATAACCTTCTCGATATCTTTGATGGTGATGAGACCAGATAAACGACCGTCTCCATCCACTAGGGGGAGCTTTTCGATACGGTGTTCCTGGAGAATCTGCTCGGCTGTTTTCAAGTCAGTTCCAACAGGTGCAGTCACCAAATTCTTGCTGGTCATATGGTCTGAAATCGGCTGATTATAGTCAGAAATAAAACGCAAATCTCGATTGGTCAAAATGCCAACCAATTTACGGTTCTCCATGGTTTCAACCACAGGCACACCGCTGATGCGATAACGGCCCATTAACTCATTAGCCTCAGCAATCGTATGGTTTGGTGTCAAGAAAAACGGATCGATAATCACACCATTTTCAGAGCGTTTTACCTTGCGCACTTCCTCAGCTTGAGCCTCGATGGACATGTTTTTATGGACAACACCTAAACCACCCGCACGCGCCATCGCAATGGCCATTGCACTTTCGGTTACAGTATCCATCGCTGCGGTGATAATTGGGATATTCAAGGTCAAATTAGGCGCCAACTGGACACTCATATCTACTTCGTTAGGAAGCACATGACTCTCCGCTGGAATCAGGAGCACATCATCAAAAGTAAACCCTTTTTTCAAAAATTTTGTCTGCCAATTTGACATTAACATAACCTCTTTCTGTGTTTATTGTTACTATCATATCACGCTAAAATCATTTGTCAACCGCTAAGGCAAAGTTTTGATAAATGTTTCGGAATATGCTATCATAAGAGATGAAAAGGAGGGTTTACCATGAAAAAACAGTTGCTTTCTTTAGTAGTTATCCTCATATTAGCCATTCTAAGGCCTTATCTGCTAAAGATACCTGTCTTAGGTCCTCTCTATGGTTTTCTTGAGTTTTTAACCATCGCCCTGATTATCGGCTATATCCTCTACCACATCGGGCTGCACATTTACCTTTGGGTTAAGGTGAGAAAGAAGGACTAGCATGACTAAAAAAGATTGGATAACCTTGCAACTAAGGTTCTCCCGCTAGCCATTAGTGGAGCTATTATCAAGCACTTCGGCTGGTCAGGCTTTGCTATTTTTGTCCTATCCTACATGACTCTCCTTTGGCTGATGATTAACAAGATGAAGCCTTAATCGTTAAGTATTTTTTAGGGAAATAGCAGAGCTGGCAGGTTTCATCTGAGATGACTGGTTGATACTACAGTCCTTATCAGCTATTATCAAAAAAGAAACCATAGCCACCAGCAAGAACGGAAGGTGACTTTTTTACCAGACAAGCTCGGTTTTTACTAACTTAGAGTTCCCAAATCTGACTATAGCGGACCTTATCAGACTCTTCAACATGATGAGCAATTTCAATTATGGTCACATCCATATCAAAAAGCAATTGGCGAATACTCCTAGCAACTTCTCTATCTAAAGACGCTGAAAATTCATCAATCAAAATTAGCGAATATTTGCCTACCAAAGCTCGAGCCAATATGACTCGGGCTTTTTCCCCTCCCGATAGTAGACAACCGTCTGTTCCAACAACAGTATGGCAGTCCTTATCTCCTAAACCAACTTTATCCAACACATTGCTAACCTCGTCTTGAGGAATATCTCGTCCCAAGGTGACATTGAAGCCAATCGTGTCATCAAATAAAATCACATCCTGTGGCACATAGCCAATACTAGAATAGAGATCTGCTCTTGGAATCGTTTCAAGAAGGTGACCATTTATCATAATCTGCCCAGATAAAAGATGATGCTGACGAAACAATACTTTAAATAAAGTTGATTTACCTGAACCTGATTTACCTGTCAATAACACTTTATCGTTAGGTCTAAGGGATCTCGTCAATTCATAAAGCGGATTATCATAACCAATTGTTGCTGTCACAAAATCTAATGATTCAACAGCAAAACCAGCTCCCTTGCTACTATCTAATTCAAAGCTATCTTCAAAAAAAGTCGTCACTTTCTCCAAAATTGGTCTTGTTGATTTGATAGCACTCCACTGTCCCATTGCACGTTCAAGTGGAGCAATCACGCGATCAGAAGCTAGAAAAACAGCTAAAAGGGAACCCGCTGATAATTTTCCCTGTACAGCAAAATAACCACCTATCCCAAACGGAAGCAGAAGGCAGACACCTACCGTCAATCCCAGATAGAAGTTCATCACTACAGGTGCTAATTTTTTATCAAAATTTGCCTTCTCTGAACGTATCAACTGAGACATCAACCGATGAAAAAAATAAGACATTTGACGAGAGTGTTTTATAACACTAATTCCCTTAAACGATTCAGTAAAATCTTTGATGAACTTTTTATTTTCATTTGACCAGATATCAACTGCCCTTTGTAATTGTATTTCAAATAATTTTGGGAAAACAATGGGAAAAATAGCGAATACCATAAAAATGATAGCTAATTCCCAATTGATCATAAAAATATATACCGCTGAAACAGTTGAAAAACTAAGTGAATAAATTAGTTGATTCCAAGCTTGCAGATAATTCTCTTCCAGTAAACTCAAATCATTGAACATCATATTTTGAACAACATCATAACTTTCTTTTTCACTAAAAGACTGTTGAAATATAGCATTTTTTGCTGTCTGTAAAAAAAATTGACTAAGTTTGGCTTTATAATAGTCAAAACAGAAAGAAAATAGTTGATTGACTGAAAAAGCAACTGCTCCAAAAATAATACCTGTAATCAATAAGTTTAAATCTGATTTCTGAACAGCATCAGTCACACTAGATATAATAACAGGAACAACTAAAGTTCCCATACCACTCAAAATAGCAAACATTAGGGACAATAAAAAATATCTCTTACTGATAAATTGACGCAAAACCATTAATAAATTTCCCCTTCAAATAATTTAGTTTCCTCATCAAGATTGATAAAATGACTAACTGTTAAAACGCCATCATTTTTATAATTCATGTAACGTTTCATTACTAATAAAATCCCTGATGTTCCTGATACTAAATCAGCAGACAATTTGAACAATTGTTCCCCTAAGAAAAGTCCTTGTTCATCATCAAAATATAAAGACATACTATCTATTAACTTTTCAATTTTATATAATATTTTATTTTTCAAATTACTATCTTTAATAACAAATAGACAATCCAATAAAAAATCAACTATACCAGCCATACCTCTCATATAAGTAACAAATGATGTCAATTCAAACAAAGAAGCGCTTATAATATTTATTAATTGAGTATAATAAAATTCTTTCTTTGTCGTTTGATAAAGCCTTAAACAAGTATAACCTACACCAGCAATGCCATCATATAAATATGGAGAAAAAACTTTAAAAGAAGAATTAATACCTTTGATATATTTATAGAAAATTTTATAAAAGCGATAATTCTGAACACTTATGAAAGTGCTCAGCAAATTCGAATAAAATTTCTACGCTTTTATTAAAACATTAGAATCGTATTAGCATCTGAAACTGTTATTTAATGACATCTATCAGCTGCCTCACTTATTTATTCGTTATCACTTCTAAAAAAAAAAAAAAAAAAAACAGTTTAACATCAAAAATTTTTTAATTTTTAATCAAGCACAACATAAAAAGCAGGAAAACAAATGATTTCCTACTTGATGTTATGTTTTCTTTAAAAATAATTAATCCCCATAGCAGCTTTGACCTCTGACAAGGTTTGAGCCGCTGCTTGACGGGCTTTTTCACTGCCCATTTCCAGCATGCGGTAAACCTCGCCCATATCCTTGGCAAATTCCAAGCGGCGTTCGCGAATGGGCGCCAGCTCACGCTCCATGATGTCAAGGAGATAGCGTTTGGTCTTGACATCGCCAAGTCCGCCACGCTGGTAGTGCTCTTTCATGGCTGCAATCTCTGCCTTATCCTCCTCATGGCCAAAGACATCAAGGTAATGGAAGACCATATTGCCCTCAATCTTGCCTGGGTCTTCGATACGGATATGGTTGGGATCGGTGTACATGGACATGACTTTTTTCTTGACCGTATCAGCATCGTCTGCCAGATAGATACCATTATTGAGGGATTTGGACATTTTAGCATTGCCATCAAGGCCTGGCAGGCGACCTGCTGCTTCATTGTCAGGGTACATGCCTTCTGGCTCGACCAGCACTTCGCAGTTGTAGGTGTGGTTAAAGCTACGGACAATCTCACGGGTTTGCTCAATCATCGGCTTTTGGTCAGTGCCAACAGGAACGAGATTGGCTTTAAAGGCTGTGATGTCTGCCGCTTGGGCAATGGGGTAGACAAAGAAGCCCGTCGGAATACTCTCTCCAAACCCTTTTTGAGCAATCTCTGTCTTAACAGTTGGATTGCGCTCCAAACGACCAAGAGAGACGAAGTTCATGTAGTACATAGTCAGCTCGGCCAGCTCTGGAATCTGGCTCTGGATAAAAATGGTTGACTTCTCTGGGTCAAGACCGGCTGCCAAGTAATCCAGGGCAACGTTCCCAATAGATTCCACGATGGTCTGTGGTTCCTTGGCATGGTCCGTCAGCGCCTGCTGGTCGGCCAGAAAGACAAAGAGGTCGTGCTTGCCTTCATTTTGCAACAAGACACGGTTTTTCAGCGAGCCAACATAGTGCCCGATATGCAATTTTCCAGTAGGACGGTCTCCCGTCAAAATAATGGGTTTGGTCATGATGTTCTCCTTTACAGTTAATTGACAGGCTTGTCAACCTGATTAAAATAGGCTTCTTTGGTCAGTCGGTAATGAATCACAGTGACAATGCGGTCAGGGTCATTTTCGTCTCGTTTGGCATAGGGTTCCTCGTGACTAAACTGCATCCCGATTTTTGCCATAACTCGACCTGAAGCAGGGTTTTCCTGATCATGACGAGAAATCAGGCAGTTCATGCCAAGATCTTCAAAAAACAAGTTAAGAAAGGCTTGAGCCGCCTCTGTCATGTACCCTTGATTCCAAAAGGCTTTGTTCAGTGTGTACCCAAACTCTGCTCGTCCGACAGCTTCAACTAAGTTGTGCATGTCTAAGGTTCCGATAAATTGCCCTGTCTCTTTTAGTTCAATTCCCCAGCGACCAAATGGGCTGGCTAAATAGATTGACGCAATAATATGTTTGGTTTCATCTAAGGATTGGTTCGGCATGAAAGACCAGCGGACATTGTCAGGATCACAAGCTTAAGCAAACATCTCTTCGGCATCTGCTAGGGTCACTGGACGGAGCAAGAGACGTTCTGTTTCTAAAACCTGATGTTCAGCTAACAATTGATAGATGTTTTTCATCCTAAACTCCTTTCTAACAAAAAATCCCCACGCTAAAAAACTAGCGTGAGGGCGTCTGGGTTGACACGGTACCACCTCTACTTGACAGCATATTGACAACTCTGTCATCTCTATTAACACGATAAGGAGTGCACCCGATGCTTATGGATTTGCATTCTCTGTATGGTTTTCACCCATCAGCCCATTTCACAAGCTCTGCCATTGGCTCACAGCACCGCCAACTCTCTAGAGACAGTATTCTTATTACTCTATCTGATAGGCTTATTTTAGCTAATTTTATGGTGCTTGTCAAGGTGATAAAATCATTCGCACCCTTGACGATTAACCTCTTATCAGTCATAATAGAATTATCAACGTTTCACGTGAAACTATAGATAAGGAGAAAAACATGGTAAAAAAAATAAAAGACTATGCCCTAGTAACCATTGGTTGCTTCATTGCTGCTGTTGGTATAAATGGGTTTATGGCTGGAAATAACATCGTTTCTGGTGGTATCGGAGGACTCTCCTTGAGTTTACAAGCCATGTTTGGTTGGGAAGCTGGAACAGTTGCGCTCGCTATCAATATTCCGTTACTTGTGCTCTGCTATTTCTTTTTAGGAAAATCGACCTTTATCTCGACACTCTATGGTTCTTTTGTTTTTCCAATTTTTATCAATCTGACTGCTAAAATGCCTAGCTTGACGCAAAATCAGCTTTTAGGAGCTGTTTTCGGTGCTATTATCCTTGGAGTTGGTATGGGATTAGTCTTTATGGGCAATTCCTCAACAGGGGGGACCAGTATTCCCATCTGGATATTGCACAAATACACACCCTTATCTCTGGGTGTAGCTATGACAATTGTCGATGGTATTGTTGTTTTAACCGGTCTCATCGCTTTTAAAAATATTGACACTGTCCTCTATTCTATTATTGCCCTACTGATTATAGGCTATGTCGTCAATCTAATGATAGCAGGATTCCAGTCATCGAAAAATATCATGATTATTTCAGAAAAATCAGCCATAATCAAGGAAAAAGTGGCGGAAGCAGCCAACCGTGGTGTCACTGAAATTCCTATTTTTGGTGGCTATACAGGTCGTGAAAAACGTATGCTGATGATCACTGTTTTAACAGTCGAAGTGCCGACCATTGAACACCTTGCCCAAAAAATTGACCCTGCAGCTTTTATCATTATCATGCCTGCTACTCAAGTCATGGGACGCGGCTTCAGTCTACACAAATCTTTTGAAATTAGTGAAGAAGATGTCCTGCCACCAGTTTAGATTAACAGAAGGTTTACAGAATTTGATGCCTCTGTAAACCTGTTTTTTTACCCTAAGGGTTACCAAAACCTTTTGATCGAGTATAATGTTTGGTATAGTTAGTTCAATACTATAGAATAAAAGAGCTATTATAGTGGTGGAAGCGGAATGAGTATAACCGATGACACTGCCACTTTATCAGTAAAGTAAGTCTGAACGTTTACATCACATGTTTCTTTTTATTTAAGATTGACAACAGCTTGACAGAGTTGACGATCTTTACTGGTCTGTCAACTTTTTTTTTAGTTTTTTCAAGTTCCTTCTTATAGTGCTTGTAGAGACTATGTCCAGTCAACAAGTTGATCAGGACAATCGCTATGACGATGGCATAAAATTTCCAAGGCTGGTAAAAACCGTTGAGGATGTCATTTCTAAACACAAAAATTAGACTGACCTCTGATAGTACCACGTAAAGGAAGATACCAACTAAGTTGATAAAAAATGATTTTGAATCTTTTTTTCTATCCATAACTGTTTCTGCTTTCTTTTTTGATAAATATATTGTATAATATAATTATAAAAAAATCAAATAAAATGAGGTGGTCGTTATGAGACGATTACTCAAATCTACTGCTACTAGCTTCCTAGCACTGACACTATTCTCCACTTTTTTACCAAGCGTCGCTGTGGTCGCAGATGAACTAACTGAAGAACCTAGAATGACACAAACTAGTTCTATCAATATTGATGACATAAAAATTGTAGAAATCAATAAACAAACCGTACAAGTCCATTACCCGAATGGGACAATTGAAACAGTAGAACTTCGTTTAGATGGTGTTTATTTAAACGGTGAATTTTTTTCCACCTATACGAACACTAATGTCACTTCTTTCAGGTCATACGATGCTAATAGATGGAACCACGTTAAGACCGTTTACGGTAATAAACTTGCTAACAGCTTTTCTAATAGTATTGCTGATTTAGGTATAGGCTATTTGATTGGTAAACTAGGCGCTGCGATAGGACCCTACGGTTGGTTAGTAGGGGCAGCTTACACAGCAATTAACCTCTATGGTGCTTGGCAAGATTCACGTGCTCCATATCCTTACTATATTTCAGATATTTACCTTCACCTTGGAAACAGACAATGGAAAATTGTTACACGCTATTATAGAAATTCAAACTACACAGGATATGCTAGCACTGAGACAAATTTCTATAATTTCTAATCGTACCTTGTGTTTCATCAAAAGAACTTGACAAGATTGACAATCCTGTCAAGTTATTTTTTGCCAAAATCCTCTTTCTGCTCTGCTATTTCCCTTGAAAAAACAGCGACTTTATCGTAAAATAAAGGGGATTATAGAAAAAATGAGGTAATACGTTTGTTAACAGTTTCTGATGTGTCGCTTCGCTTTAGCGACCGAAAACTTTTTGACGATGTCAACATTAAATTCACTGAGGGCAACACCTATGGTCTGATTGGTGCTAATGGTGCTGGTAAGTCAACGTTCTTGAAAATCCTGGCTGGCGATATTGAGCCAACAACTGGTCACGTGTCACTAGGTCCAAATGAGCGTCTCTCTGTCCTGCGTCAAAATCACTTTGACTATGAGGACGAGCGTGTCATTGACGTGGTTATCATGGGCAATGATGAGCTTTACAGCATTATGAAAGAAAAAGACGCCATCTACATGAAAGAAGATTTTTCTGAGGAAGATGGTGTCCGTGCGGCTGAGCTAGAGGGTGCTTTTGCCGAGCTTGGGGGTTGGGAAGCAGAGAGCGAAGCATCTCAATTGCTCCAAAACCTCAATATCTCTGAGGACCTCCACTACCAAAATATGAGCGAACTTGCTAACGGCGATAAGGTCAAGGTGCTCCTTGCCAAAGCCCTCTTTGGTAAGCCTGATGTACTCCTCTTAGACGAGCCAACCAACGGTCTGGACATCCAGTCCATCACTTGGTTGGAGAACTTCTTGATTGATTTTGACAATACCGTTATCGTGGTGTCTCACGACCGTCACTTCCTAAACAAGGTCTGCACCCACATGGCTGACTTGGACTTCGGTAAAATCAAGATTTTCGTTGGTAACTACGACTTCTGGAAAGAATCTTCTGAATTGGCTGCTCGCCTGCAAGCTGACCGCAATGCTAAGGCAGAAGAGAAAATCAAGCAACTCCAAGAATTTGTTGCTCGTTTCTCAGCGAACGCTTCTAAATCTAAACAAGCCACCTCTCGTAAGAAGATGTTGGATAAGATTGAGCTGGAAGAAATTGTCCCGTCCAGCCGTAAATACCCCTTTGTCAACTTCAAGTCTGAACGCGAGATTGGTAACGACCTCTTGACCGTTGAAAACCTGAAAGTAACCATCGACGGTGAGGTTATCTTGGACAATATCAGTTTTATCCTACGTCCGGGCGATAAGACTGCTCTTATCGGGCAAAATGATATTCAAACAACTGCTCTCATCCGTGCCTTGATGGGAGAAATTGATTACGAGGGAACAATCAAGTGGGGCGTGACTACCTCTCGCAGCTACCTGCCAAAAGACAACACCAAAGACTTCGCTGGCAGCGAGTCTATCCTTGACTGGCTCCGCCAATTTGCCAACAAGGAAGAGGATGATAACACCTTCTTGCGTGGTTTCTTAGGCCGCATGCTCTTCTCAGGTGATGAGCCTCTCAAGCCTGTCAACGTCTTGTCAGGGGGCGAAAAAGTGCGTGTTATGCTATCCAAACTCATGCTCCTCAAGTCTAATGTTCTCATCCTTGATGACCCAACCAACCACTTGGATTTGGAATCTATTTCGGCTCTCAACGACGGTCTCAAAGCATTCAAAGAATCCATTATCTTTGCCAGCCATGACCATGAGTTTATCCAGACACTCGCTAACCACATCTTGGTCATTTCTAAAAATGGGGTAATCGACCGTATTGACGAGACTTATGATGAATTCCTTGAAAATGCTGAAGTGCAAGCCAAGGTTAAGGCTCTTTGGGCACAATAATCTATGGAGAGTTGGGTAACCAGCTCTCTTTCTTAAAAATAATCCATGAAACAAAAATATTTCTTTTTTCTTGCTAGCTTTTTTATTCCCTTGACAATACTGTCAATTAGTTTGTCAATCCAAAATATCTGGTGGGGAAGCGATACCACTATCCTAGCCAGTGACGGTTTTCATCAGTATGCCATTTTTGCAACAACACTGAGAAATATCCTGCACGGTCAAGATAGTCTTTTCTACAGCTTTACAAGTGGTTTAGGGCTTAATTTTTATGCGTTAATGAGCTACTATTTAGGCAGTTTCTTGTCTCCTTTGGTTTACTTTTTTGATGTCAAGTCGATGCCTGATGCGCTCTACTTATTTACACTTGTCAAGGTAGGTTTGATAGGTTTGTCAACCTTTACAAGTCTGTCAACTATTTATAAAAAAGCCAATCATTGGTTACTTATCAGTCTATCAACATCATTTGCCTTGATGAGTTTTAGCATAAGCCAAATTGAAATCAACATGTGGCTGGATGTCTTTATCATAGTTCCTCTGATTATAATTGGTTTGCATCGGTTGATTCATCAGAAAAGTTACTGGTTGTATGTCACTGCTTTAACCACACTCTTTATCCAAAATTACTACTTTGGGTATATGACAGCCATTTTTATCAGTCTATGGTTTTTAGTTCAGTTGACAGAGTCTGTCAAGAACCGCTTGCGCTCAATCATTGATTTTATCATTTGTTCTGTTTTATCTGGTTTAATCAGTGCCGTCATGCTCCTTCCAACCTATCTGGATTTGAGAACACATGGTGAAACCTTGACAAAGTTGTCAAAAATCTTGACAGAAAAATCTTGGTATCTGGATTTATTTGCTAAAAATTTTGTCGGTAGCTATGATACCACTAAATTCGGAGCCATTCCGATGATTTATGTTGGCTTGTTGCCCCTGATTCTCGCTCTGCTATTTTTCACAATAAAATCTATCAAATGGCCCGTTAAACTCGCCTATGCACTGCTTTTGATGACAATTATAGCTAGCTTTTATTTGGAGCCATTAGACTTGTTCTGGCAGGGGATGCATGCGCCAAATATGTTTCTTCATCGCTACTCATGGGTCTTTTCCATTAGCATTATTTATCTAGCTGGGAAAACTTTAGAGCATCTTGAAAAGGTCAAATGGGCACACCTTATCACCGTGTTTGCTTTCCTACTAGTTGGTTTTTCAGCAATAGTCTACTTCCGCTCTCACTACCCTTTTTTACACATTGAGCAATTTGGGATAACAGCCTTGTTCCTGTTGGCTTATCTCATTATATTTGTTAGTTTTCACGCTAAACAAATTCCATATAAACTTTACATTGTCTTGACACTTTTCTTTACAGTTTTTGAAATAAGTGTCAACAGTTACTATCAGTTAAACGCTTTAAGCCAAGAATGGCATTTTCCATCACGTGATAGCTATGAGAGACAGTTGTCAGATATTGACAACCTTGTCAAGTCTGCAAAGGATAAGCATGCAACTTTCTTTCGCATGGAAAGGTTGCTACCACAAACAGGTAATGATAGCATGAAGTTTGGTTATAACGGGATTTCTCAATTTTCATCTGTTCGTAACCGTCAATCTAGCCAATTATTGGATAAATTTGGTTTCCGATCTGACGGCACAAATCTCAATCTGCGTTACCAAAACAATACCTTAATTGCTGACAGTCTGTTCAACATCACTTTCAATCTGCATCATAACCCCCTTAATAAATATGGCTTTGAGTTTGGAAACCAAATTGGTGAGATGTTTCTTTATGAAAATCGTAATGCTAGCCAATTAGCTATTCTGACTAAGGAACCATTTACTGATTTTGACCTCACTGTCAATACACTTGACAACCAAACCAAGCTACTCAATCAGTTATCAGGTCTTAATCATACGTATTTTTATAAATTGTCAAGCTTTACAGATAACCTAACAGATGTTGACAAGCAACTTGTCACAACTGTCAAAAAAGACGATGGTTCATCTAGTGCTAATTTTAGCATTGAGGTCACCTCAAATAGTCAAGTTTATCTGAGTTTGCCTCATACCACCTCGTCAAATCCAGATAATAAAGAAACAAAAATTCTTATCAATGGGCAGTTGATGAGTTTTACCCGTGACAATGCTTTTTCATTATTTGATTTAGGGTATTATGCCTCTGCTCAAAACCTTGAGATTGAGCTGATTTTTCCTGAGACAACTGATGTCAGCTTCCATAAACCCAATATCTATGCTCTGGATACCTTAGCTTATCAGCAAGCGATCGATCAGGTCAATAGCCGAGCAGTGAATGTGACATCTGCCGGCAATCAAGTCTCGATTACCTATGATAGCCCGGCTGACGCCTCGCTTTTGGTCACCCTCCCCTATGATAAGGGATGGACAGCTAAACAAGATGGGCAACCACTTCCTGTCAAATCTGCTAACGGTGGTTTAATCCTCCTAGATGCCAAAAAAGGGCATGGAGAAATTGTATTGACCTTTGTCCCAAATGGGCTAAAAGCAGCAACTATACTCTCCAGCATCGGAATAATTTCTTTTGTTTTATTTTATTCTCATCGAAAACGGCAACTCATCAAGCAATCAAATGTCCAAAATTGCCACCATCAAATGTGATGAAACTTGCTCTTTATTTTAGAAATGATATAATGGAAATAGAAAAGAGCTGAGCGGGAACTCAGCTCAACGCAGAACCGTTTAAGACGGTGGCTCGTATTTCAGATATAACCCGTCCTACTCGCTCAAAAGTAGGGACGGGTTATTTCTTTTTGTCTAAAAAATAGTAACTTTTTTGATTTACTATTTCTACGTTAATATCTATAAAAATGATTTTACTAACTTCCTAACTTTTCATTTTTCAAATATAAGCATCTCATATTTGAAAAATGAAAAAAACGTTGATTTTTCAACGTTTCTATGTACTTTATACTCCGCCAACAGGGCTTGAACCTGTGACATCATGATTAACAGTCATGCGCTCTACCAACTGAGCTATGGCGGATAGAACACTCCGTACGGGATTCGAACCCGTGTTACCGCCGTGAAAAGGCGGTGTCTTAACCCCTTGACCAACGGAGCGTGTCGTTTAATACTTTATTAGTTTAGCAGATATTTTTTGTTTTGTCTAGTCTACTGCTCAACTTTTTTGAACTTTTTAGCCGTTGACAACTAGAGAAGGTTTTTGGTAAAATGGTTCTGTTATGGTTCCATAGCTCAGCTGGATAGAGCATTCGCCTTCTAAGCGAACGGTCGCAGGTTCGAATCCTGCTGGAATCAGAGTTAAACAGCTAAGGTTTTCCTTGGCTGTTTTATTTTTCCTGACGAATAACTTTATGAATAACCAACAGAGGAGGAAACAGTAAAAATAAATCGAATTCCTCCAAAAAGGCAGACAGGTAATGGGAAAGGATAATGCCAAGAATAAAGCTGATTAACACAGCACATCTTTGCATACCTTGTTTGATTTTCACCTGATTGCCCGATAAAAAGCCTTCTGACAAAAGATAAGCACCTGCCTTAACATTTCCCGTCATCATGACATTGGCATACTGGATAGATCCGATTCGCTTAAACACTTCAACTTGAAATGATGAAAAAAGGGCTAGCATCGATATGGTGATATCACTATCGACCATTGGAGCGCTAACAGCTGCGAGAAATAGCAGAGCCATCATCACGCGTATCGCTAACAAATGGTAAGGACAACCAGCTGATAACGCCCAGTCTTTCATCACATAAATCAGCAATTGCCCTATACCAAATACCAAGATAGGCAAACAATAAGACCAGGCCTCAAGCCATTTGAATTCAGCTAAACGAAGACCAAGAAAAATTAAATTTCCTGTCTGAGCACCTGCAAAACGCCCACCTTGAGTGTTGTAAGTATAAGCATTGATAAACCCGCTGATAGCAGCCATGGTAAAGGCTACCCAAAAGGCATCAAACACACGATGTTTCCTCACACTATTCTCCTATTTGTGATAAGGGCTACCTTCAGCAATCATAAAAGCACGGTAAATTTGTTCGATAAGGACTAACCTCATCAGCTGATGTGGCAGTGTCAAGTGACCAAAACTCAAGTTAACATTAGCTCGCTTTTTTATAGCATCAGAAAGCCCTAAACTCCCTCCAATGACAAAGGTCAAGGTGGAATAACCTGCCGTCATCTTTTCCTGAATAAGCTGGCTAAAATCCTCTGACGACAGCTGTTTCCCCTCAATAGCTAGAACAACGACAAAATCACGGTCACCAATCTTACCTAAAATACGTTCTGCTTCTTTCGTCATAATCTGTTGATTTTCAAGAAAGCTAGCGCGGTCAGGTGTTTTTTCGTCAGCAACTTCAATCAAATCAACCTTAGCAAAACGGCCAAGACGCTTTTTATATTCTGCAATACCATCTTTGAGATAGTGCTCTTTTAATTTTCCAACACTGATTAATTTGATGTTCATAATAGTATTATACCACAAAATATTGTTGTTATTCACAAGGTTTTCCACAGACTGTGGAAACTTTATTTTTTAACTGTTTTAAGATATAATTAAGTCAAGGGGATTATATTATCCACAACATCAAAAGGAGAATAAACTATGACATCTAAGTTTTTTAAACGATTAATTATCTTAGTGCTGATGGTTTTATCAGGAATCATCGGCGGGCTATCAACCTACGCCCTAATCGGCTATTTACCTAATCATAACATTATCTCGCAAACAACGACCACCACAAATAGTAGTGAAAGTAAGGTAACCATTAACCAGACAGAAGTCAAAACAGCCACCACTGAAGCGGTCAAAACAATCCAAGATGCTGTTGTTTCTGTGGTTAACTACCAAACACAAGTTAGCCAAGAGGATTTATACAGTCGGATTTTTGGCAATAGCAGTGCCACAACTCAATCTGGAGAATTGGCCGTTCACAGTGAAGGGTCCGGAGCTATCTACAAAAAAGATGGCAAATTTGCCTACGTGGTGACAAACAACCATGTGGTTGAAGGAGCTGAAAAACTCGAAATTATCCTCTCAAACGGCACTCGACTGGAGGGAGAATTGGTCGGAGCTGATACTTATTCCGATTTAGCCGTCATCAAAATCTCATCTGACACCATCCAAACTGTCGCACAGTTTGCGGACTCTTCCACACTTACCCTAGGAGAACCTGCTATCGCTATCGGTAGTCCACTTGGCAGTGAATATGCCAATTCTGTCACAGAAGGCATCATTTCAGGATTGAGCCGAACAGTGACCTCAACCAACAATAAAGGACAGACCGTATCAATCAATGCCATCCAAACAGATGCCGCTATTAACCAAGGTAACTCTGGTGGTCCTCTTGTAAACATCAAAGGACAGATTATCGGGATTAACTCGGTCAAAATCACCTCATCACGCACCAACGTTGCTGTCGAAGGTATGGGCTTTGCCATTCCATCAAATGACGTTGTGTCCATTATCAGCCAACTTGAAACCAACGGTCAGGTCATTCGACCAGTTATCGGGATTACTATGGCAAATCTCACCGACGTCGCTGCCAATCTCTACGGTCAGTTGAATCTTCCAAATGACGTTACAAGTGGCATTGTCGTTGCTAGCGCTCAAGAAGGCATGCCTGCAGAGGGCAAACTTGAACCTTATGATGTCATCACAGCCATCAACGATGAGCCGATTCATTCTATCAGTGACCTTCAGAGCGTTCTTTATAAAAATAAACTCGGTGATACAATTACTGTAACCTTCTATCGAAAAAATGAAAAGAAAACAGTCAACATCACCTTGACAAAAACAACTCAAGATCTCTCTTCAACGCAATAATTGACAAGATTAAAAACTCACTTTACAATAAAGTAAAGTGAGTTTTATCATAGAAAGCAGGTCATATGGCAGAGCAACTGGTCAATCTTCCTATCAATAGCATTTCAAAAAATCCCTATCAACCACGCTTGAACTTTTCAGAACAAGAATTGGAAGAACTAGCCCAATCCATCAGAGAAAATGGCTTAATTCAGCCTATTATTGTCCGAAAATCACCTCTTGCTGGCTATGAATTGATTGCTGGTGAACGTCGTTTTAAGGCCTGTCAGTTAGCTGAGTTAACGCATATTCAAGCTATTGTGAAAGAGCTAACTGATGAAGAAAGCATGAAGCAAGCTATCATTGAAAATCTTCAGCGCTATGATCTTAATCCCATTGAAGAAGCCCTGTCCTATCAGCAATTGATTGATAAACTAGGTGTTACCCATGACGAGATTGCTAACACATTAGGAAAATCTCGTCCTTATGTCTCAAATAGCCTGAGACTGCTTAACTTAACCGAACAGGCAAAAAAAGCTCTCATCACTAAGCGTATCAGTTCTGGGCATGCTAGACTGCTACTAAGCCTCCCTAAACAAAACCAAAATAATTGGCTTGAGACGATCATTGCAAAGGATTGGACCGTGCGCCAACTCGAAAGGCAATTAAAAACAAGACCTGTTAAAGCATCAAAAAAATCAGATCGTTTTATCAAAGAACAAGAAATGCTTTTAAAACAACAACTGGGATTAAATTGTCAGTTCACTCTCAATCAAGCAGGCAAAGGCCATCTCAAAATTGAATTTTCTTCTTTTGATGATATCGACAATTTTATCAACAGGTTGACGATTGCTGTTGATAAGTAAATCTTAAAAACAGCCTTTTTCCACAAGTCATTCATCTTAAATAACCAGCTTATCAAATGAATTCACAACTTTTCCACATCTTGTGGAAAAGTTGTTTTAACAATGTGGAAGGAAACTAATATACTTGTGGAAAACTTTATTAAAATATGCTAAAATAGAAGAACAAGCAACCAAGGAGACACTAATGACTGAACAAGAACATCTCTTTTGGAATAAGATACTAGACTTATCAAAAAAAGAATTCACTGAAAAAACCTTTGAATATTTTATACTTGATTCTAAATTGATAAAGGTTCAGGATAAGACTGCCCAAATTCTTGTCCCAAAAGTCAAACAAAATTTCTGGCAAACCAATATTGAATCAATTATTTTAACAGCTGGTTTTGAGGTTTATGATGATGAAATTAAGATTAACTACCTCACTGATGAGGACATCACAAACGATGAGTTTAGACAGGTTAGCTTAGCTCAACCAACAGTTGTTGAGGAGGTCTATCACTCACCTCAACAAGCCAATCTCAATCCAAAATACCGCTTTAATAATTTCATCCAAGGAAAAGGCAGTGCTTGGGCTTTTGCGGCTGCTCTAGCTGTTTCCAGTAACCCAGGAACAGTTTATAACCCCCTCTTTATCTGGGGCGGTCCTGGACTTGGAAAAACACACCTTCTGAATGCCATCGGCAATCAGGTATCGGAAGACAACCCGAGAGCAAAGGTGAAATACATCACCACTGAAGATTTTGTCAATGAATTTGTCAACCACATCAAATTATCCAGCATGGAAGAATTGAAAAATCAATTTCGAGAGCTGGATGTCCTTCTCATCGATGATATTCAATCCTTGGCCAAAAAAACAGGGACGCAGGAAGAATTTTTTAATACCTTCAATGCCCTTCACGCTAATAACAAGCAAATTGTGCTGACCAGTGACCGTGCGCCTGACCAGCTAAATGACTTGGAAGAACGTCTTGTGACGCGCTTCAGTTGGGGGTTAACACAGGACATTACACCTCCTGACTACGAAACACGTGTGGCTATCCTCCTTGATAAAATACAAGATTATGCCTTTGATTTCCCGACAGAAGCTATTGAATATCTCGCTAATCAATTTGATTCTAACGTGCGTGAGCTAGAAGGGGCTTTAAAAAATATTAGCCTTGTGGCTAATGCTAAAGGTGCAACAATCATTACCGTAGATTTGATTGCTGAGGCTCTTCGTGCCATTAAGCCGGACAAAATCAAAAAAACAGTCATCGCTATTGGTGATATTCAAGAACAAGTTGGGAAATTCTATGACATTGCTGTTAAAGATATAAAAGGAACTAAACGACAACAAAATATTGTCTTAGCTCGTCAAATTGCCATTTATCTGACCCGTGTCATGACAGACTACAGCTTACCAAAAATCGGAAAAGAATTCGGTGGACGAGACCATTCAACAGTCCTACATTCCTATAATAAAATCAAAGACATGATTGAACAAGATGTCAATCTGGAAATCGAAATCAATACCATCAAAAGTAAACTGACCTAGGCTGTGTAAAACTTTCTTTCTAAGTTACCCTTTTTCCACAAGTTATCCACAGTGCTTTTGCTTAGTTAATTCAATAAATAATTGTCTTTTCCCCATTATCAACAAGACCTACTACTATTACTAATTCTAATACTTATAAAATAAAGGAGATGCCATGCTACAATTTTCCATCAATAAAGCTTTTTTCCTACAAGCCTTAAATGCCACCAAGCGAGCTATTTCAAGTAAAAATGCTATCCCTATTTTGTCTACAATTAAAATTGAGGTTAAGAAAGATTATTTGACCCTGACAGGGTCAAATGGTCAAATTTCAATTGAGCATACCATTGCAAGTTCTCAAGAAGATGCAGGACTTTTAATTACGACACCAGGTGCCATCTTACTTGAAGCTAACTTTTTCATCAATGTTGTGTCAAGTCTGCCTGATGTCAGCCTCGAGGTCACTGAAATTGAACAAAAACAAGTTGTTATTCGTAGCGGTAAGTCTGAAATTATTCTAAAAGGTAAGGATGTTGACCTCTACCCTCGTCTGCAAGAAATTTCAACCAGCAACCCTCTCGTTTTTGAAACCAAAGTGTTACGTCAGTTGATTGCAGAAACAGCCTTCGCAGCTAGCACTCAAGAAAGTCGTCCGATTTTGACTGGTGTGCATCTGGTGTTATCTCATCATCAAGAGTTCAAGGCTGTCGCAACAGATTCTCACCGCTTGAGCCAACGTCAAATCAACTTGGAAAAAGCCAGCGATAACTTTGATGTGGTTGTTCCTAGTCGTTCCTTAAGAGAATTCTCAGCAGTCTTTAATGATGAGGTTGAGACAGTTGAAGTCTTCTTCTCTAGCAGCCAGATGCTTTTTAGAACAGAAACTATTTCTTTTTACACGCGCCTGCTTGAGGGGAATTATCCCGATACCGACCGCCTCTTGACAAAGACTTTCGACACAGAAGTGGTCTTCACCACTAGCAAACTTCGTCAGGCTATGGAGCGTGCTCACCTCATGTCTAATGCGACTCAAAATGGGACAGTAAAACTTGAAATCACAGGTAAGGCTGTCGCTGCCCATGCTAATTCGCCAGAGGTTGGTCAGGTTCACGAGGAACTTGATACCGAGAGTATCTCAGGCAGTAAGTTGACCATCAGTTTCAACCCGACTTATTTGATTGATGCCCTCAAAGCCATCAAGAGTGAACAGGTCACTATTCGCTTTATCTCTCCTGTTCGTCCCTTTACCCTCACTCCTGCTGATGATAGTGAGAACTTTATCCAACTCGTGACGCCTGTGCGCACCAATTAAACAAAAGCTCCTCGTGGGCTTTTTTGGTAGATAGATGACAGTATATATTCTTTACAATCCCTCTTCTGGCAATGGCAGAGCTACTCAGCTGGTTGCTACCCTCAAGAAGGCCTATCCAGAGCTCTCCTACGCTTTATTTGCCACAGATAAGGCAACTGATGAGAAAAGACATATCAAGACTATTCTGAGCCAATTTGAGCCGTCTAGGGACCGTTTCCTCATCATCGGTGGAGATGGAACCTTGTCCAAGTCTTTGAGTTACTGGCCAGCTGATCTTCCCTTTGCCTACTTACCAGCAGGTTCTGGTAATGATTTTGCTCGTTCGCTAGGTGGTCTCACGATGGCACAGGTCATGAGGTCACTGCTCAACCATGCTCCCAAAGCCACCACTGTTCTAGCCAATGACCAGCAAGTGGTGGTGAACAGCCTAGACGCTACCTATGCTGCTCAGACTGTGGCTTTATCTGAGCAATCAGGACTTAAAAAGGGCTTGAACCGTTTTTCTATGGGCAAGTTAGTCTATATCTTACTAGGAATTAAAGCCCTCTTTGTCACTCGCCCTGTGTCTGTCCGTCTGAGGGTTAACGGTCAACTTGTTGACCTTGATAATCTCTTTTTCTTCTCTGTGTCTAATAACACCTTTTTCGGTGGTGGGGTGACCATCTGGACGAGCAGTCATGTGACAAGAAAGGAAATGGTCTGTGTTTGGGCAAAGGATAGAGGGATTTTTGGCAATTTATTGACCTTAGTCACCATTCTTTTGAAAGGTCATGAGAAAAGCAAACACCTCTCTCACTTAGTAGTGCAAGAGGTGGAGATAGAATTTGAAAAGCCTGAGCTTGTTCAGATTGACGGTGACTTGACAGAGTTGTCAAGTATTAATTTGATCTGTCAGACCAGGTGGATTTATAGTTAAAGGAGAATCAGATGTATCAATTAGGATCCCTTGTGGAAATGAAAAAGCCCCACGCCTGCACCGTCAAATCAACTGGTAAAAAAGCCAACAGCTGGGAGGTTGTGCGTGTAGGAGCTGACATCAAAATTAAATGCACCAACTGCGAGCACATCGTTATGATGAGCCGCCATGATTTTGAGCGGAAGATGAAGAAAGTGCTACAATTTTAAGTATTCGCCACCTTTTGTTGCGAACTTCCTTTTCTTGTTTCTTGCTTGCTCATGGGACTTGAGCTATACTAGAGAAAAGAAAGCGAGGTTCTAGTATGAACAAATTTGCAGAGCAATTAAAAGATTTCCGTCATCAAAAAGGTCTATCGCAAGATGACTTAGCTAATCAACTCCATCTTTCACGTCAAGCCATCTCACGGTGGGAAAACGGTGAAACGGCACCTGACCTTGACACCCTTGTCAAGCTATCGTCAATCTTTGAGGTAACCCTTGACGAGCTGGTGACAGGAATCAAACCTGAGCCAGTCATCATCGAAAAAGTGATTAATTCAGATGAAGAGGATGAGGAAGATTGGTGGCCGATATCTGATGGTCCAGGTCGAACATTTTGGGATTTCTTATCTGAGCATTGGTATGTTCTTTTGATGCTTTTCCCTTGGTTAGTGACAATTATCAATATGCTAAAAAAATAAGCTTGCACCGAGCAAGCTTTTTTGTTGATTTTCTGCTATAATAATCATGATTGAATTTTTAGATGGAGAAAAAAATTATGGCTTTAACAGCAGGTATTGTCGGTCTTCCAAATGTCGGCAAATCCACTCTTTTTAACGCAATTACCAAAGCTGGTGCGGAGGCGGCTAACTACCCCTTTGCGACCATTGATCCAAACGTCGGCATGGTGGAGGTGCCAGATGATCGTCTGCAAAAGTTGACCGACCTGATCACACCGAAAAAGACAGTACCGACGACCTTCGAGTTTACCGACATCGCCGGTATCGTGAAAGGCGCTTCTCGTGGGGAGGGGCTGGGCAATAAATTCCTGGCCAACATCCGTGAAGTGGACGCTATTGTCCATGTGGTGCGTGCTTTTGATGATGAAAATGTCATGCGCGAGCAAGGCCGTGAAGACGCCTTTGTCGATCCGATTGCGGATATTGAAACCATCAATTTGGAGCTTATTTTGGCTGACCTTGAAAGTGTCAATAAACGCTATGCGCGTGTAGAGAAGATGGCGCGTACCCAAAAAGACAAGGATTCCGTTGCGGAGTTCACTATCTTGCAAAAAATCAAGCCTGTCCTTGAAGACGGGAAGTCAGCTCGGACGGTTGATTTCACTGATGACGAGCAAAAGATTGTCAAGCAGCTCTTCCTCTTGACCACCAAGCCTATCCTCTATGTGGCCAATGTCGATGAGGACAAGGTCGCAGACCCTGACAATATCGGCTATGTCCAGCAAATTCGTGACTTTGCAGCGACCGAAAATGCAGAAGTGGTGGTCATTTCAGCACGTGCCGAAGAAGAAATTTCTGAACTGGAAGATGAAGATAAGACAGAGTTCTTAGAAGCCATCGGCTTGACTGAGTCAGGTGTAGATAAGTTGACCCGTGCTGCCTATCACTTATTAGGGCTTGGCACCTACTTTACTGCTGGTGAAAAAGAGGTGCGTGCTTGGACTTTCAAGCGGGGGATTAAGGCGCCACAAGCAGCTGGTATCATTCACTCCGACTTTGAAAAAGGCTTTATCCGTGCGGTGACCATGAGTTACGACGATCTCATGCACTATGGTAGCGAGAAGGCAGTCAAAGAAGCTGGTCGCCTGCGTGAAGAAGGCAAGGAATACATTGTCCAAGATGGTGACATCATGGAGTTTAGATTTAACGTCTAGCATTTTTCTTAGAGCTATTAGGTGTTAAGTTGTTTTGATAAACCACGCGTTTAATGACTAAGGCTTGCCTACTTATCTCTCAAGAAAAAGATAGACATTTGATGCTTAAATCGGCTGGAACCTTTTTCCAGCCCTTTTGGTGTTTAGATATTGAGGTAAAAAAGATGACAGTTATTCTTATGAGGCACGGACAAGATGAGCAAGGCTATCGTGGTGGCTGGAGTTCGCAAGGATTGACAGCACTAGGAAGAGAGCAGGTTGCTAAAACTGCTGAATCTCTCACTCAGTTGATGATTGACCAGATGATTTCTAGTGATTTGCTACGTGCCCTAGAGACTGCTGACATCATTGCAAAAAAGTGCCAACTATCATTTTCAGTTGATAGTGACTTGAGAGAAATCAATAATGGTGACCTATCAGGATTAGACAATCAGCTGGCAGAAAAATGGTACCCAGGTCTCTATTACAATACCCTTTCCTATCAAGAAGCCTATCCAAATGGGGAAAGCCCAGCAGATTTTTTCAAGAGAGTTTCTCGTTTTTACGATAAACTAAAAACAATGGATCAAACAGTTCTAATTATTACTCATGGTGGGGTTATCAATGCCCTTTACTGCTTCAATAAACAAATTCCACACACCAATAAGTACCAAGAGATTAGCTTGGAACATGGTGAATACTTAATTATAGAAATAGGAGACTAGCATGGTAAAACTCATCGTTGGGTTGGGTAATGTCGGCAGCAAGTATGACCAGACCCGCCACAATGTCGGCTTTATGGCCATTGACAGACTTGTCAAGGACCTTGACGCCACCTTTACAGAAGATAAAACCTTCAAAGCCTATATCGCTAAAAGTGTTATCAATGGTCAAAAGGTCTACTTTGTCAAGCCGACCACTTATATGAACAACAGTGGCCTTGCCGTTCGAGCCATTCTGGCCTTCTACAACATTGACCTCAAGGATTTGATTGTCATCTATGACGACCTTGACATGGAAGTGGGCAAGATTCGCTTCCGCCAAAAAGGATCAGCTGGCGGTCACAATGGTATCAAGTCAATCATTGCTCATATCGGTAGTCAAGAATTTGACCGTATCAAAATTGGTATCGGCCGTCCAAAACCGAATGTCGCAGTGGTCAATCATGTTTTGACAAGATTTGACCAAGACGATTACATCACCATTCTAAATACCTTGGATAAGGTTGACAGTGCTGTCAAATTCTATTTGCAAACCAAGGACTTTGAAAAGACAATGCAGCAGTACAATGGATAAGATGACTTTAATTGACCTGATTGGTCAAAGTAAACCCTTAAAAGAGTGGGCATCCAGCCTTTCTAGCAGAAATCGTCAGCTTGTCATGGGCTTATCAGGGTCAAGTAAGAGCTTGGCTATTGCCTTTGCCTATGAACAGACAAGAGGTAAATTGGTTCTGGTGACCTCTAGTCAGAATGACGCTGAAAAAATAGCAGACGAGTTAGCCAGCCTTATTGGTGAGGAGCATGTCTTCACCTTTTTTGCAGATGATATGCCAGCAGCTGAGTTTATCTTTGCCTCAAAAGACCGGACCCAGTCTCGCTTGACGAGTTTGAACTTTTTGTTAAATCCGTCAGCGACAGGTATTTTAGTGACAACTCTGATTGGCACCAGACTTCATCTGCCAAGCCCTCAACAGTATGAGTCAGCTCAGTTGTCGCTAACGCTTGGTCAGGAGGTAGACCTTGACACGTTTGTCAAGAAATTGTCAACTATGGGTTATACCAAGGTGTCACAAGTCTCCAACCAAGGAGAGTTTGCTAAACGTGGAGATATTTTAGACATTTATGGGTTGACAGATGATCAGGCCTATCGTCTAGAGTTCTTTGGCGATGAGCTGGATGGGATTAGATACTTGGATATTGACAGTCAGAAATCTTTAGATAATCTCGAGCAAGTTGTTATCACTCCAGCAGATACTCTACTCTTTGATGAGCAGGATCGCTTGCGATTGGTGGAGGTTTTGCAGTCAGCTGTCCAGAAGGCTTCTGATGAAGCGCTACCCTACTTCAGTGACGTCTTGTCAACGACAGAGGCTGGTTATCGCCATCGTGATCTTGGAAAATGGCTGTCGCTGCTCTACGAACATCCTCATACCTTGCTGGATTACTTGCCGACTGGAACACCCGTTTTCTTTGATAATTTTCAAAAAATAGTTGACCGACATGCTCGCTTTGAATTAGAAGCCGCCAATCTCTTGACAGATGATTTACAACATGGTAAATCTCTGTCAACCTTATCTTACTTTGCCGATAGCTACGCACAGTTGAGAAAATACGAACCTGCTACCTTCTTTTCAACCTTTCATAAGGGCTTGGGCAATATCAAATTCGATCAGTTGTACAATTTTACCCAGTACCCCATGCAGGAATTTTTCAATCAGTTCCCTCTCTTGATTGACGAAATTGCGCGTTATCAAAAACAAGGGTCTACGGTTGTCTTGCAAGCAACAACAGAATCTAGCCTAGAAAAGTTAATAAAAAGTTTACAAGATTATCAATTTGATTTACAATACTGTCAATCTGCCAAGCTTTTAAAAGGTCAGGTGCAAGCCACTATTGGTCAACTAAACAGCGGCTTCTATTTTGCAGATGAGCGTTTAGTGGTCATCACTGAACGAGAAATTTTTCATAAAAAAATCAAGCGTCGTCCGCGTCGTCAGAACATCTCTAATGCTGAACGAATCAAAGATTACAGTGAGTTGTCAACAGGTGATTATGTGGTGCACCAGGTTCATGGTGTCGGTCGTTTTTTAGGGATTGAGACCATCAAGGTATCGGGAATTCATCGCGATTATTTGACCATTGAGTATCAACATGCTGACCGGATTTCCATTCCAATTGATCAGATTGACAGCTTGTCCAAGTACGTCGCTAGTGATGGCAAAGTTCCTAAAATCAATAAACTCAATGATGGTCGTTTCCAAAAGGCTAAGCAAAAAGTGTCTAAGCAGGTGGAAGACATTGCTGATGACTTGCTGAAACTGTATGCCGAACGTAGCCAGCTCAAGGGCTTTGCCTTTGCTCCAGATGATGACCAGCAGCGGGAGTTTGATGATGATTTTTCTCATGCAGAAACAGATGATCAGTTACGCTCCATCAAGGAAATCAAGGCTGATATGGAAAAAGATAGGCCTATGGATCGTCTTTTGGTCGGTGATGTCGGCTTTGGTAAGACTGAAGTTGCCATGCGAGCAGCCTTTAAGGCTGTTAACAGTGGCAAGCAGGTAGCTGTTCTCGTGCCGACAACTGTCCTTGCCCAACAGCACTATGACAACTTCCGTGAGCGGTTCGATAATTTTGCTGTTAATGTGGATGTTTTGAGTCGCTTCAGAAGTAAGGCTGAACAAGTTGACACTCTTGACAAGTTGCGTAAAGGTCAAATTGACATTATCATCGGCACCCATCGTCTCCTATCAAAAGACGTTGACTTCCTAGACTTGGGTCTTTTGGTCATTGATGAAGAGCAGCGCTTTGGTGTCAAGCATAAGGAACGGTTAAAGGAGTTGAAAAGCAAGGTTGATGTGTTGACCTTGACAGCGACACCGATTCCTAGAACCCTTCACATGTCCATGCTTGGTATCCGTGATTTATCGGTGATTGAGACGCCACCAACCAATCGCTACCCTGTTCAAACCTATGTGATGGAGACTAATCCTGGCATGATCCGCGAAGCGATTCTTCGGGAAATGGACAGGGGTGGTCAGGTCTTCTACGTTTACAATCGAGTTGACACGATTGACAAGAAAGTGTCAGACCTCAAAGACCTGGTGCCAGAGGCAAGTATTGGCTTTGTCCATGGTCAGATGACGGAGATACAACTGGAAAATACCCTGCTGGACTTTATCGCTGGGACTTATGATGTTTTAGTGGCTACGACTATCATTGAAACAGGGGTTGATATTTCTAACGTCAATACCCTCTTTATCGAGGATGCTGACAAGATGGGTCTGTCAACCTTGTATCAACTTCGAGGTCGGGTTGGCCGTAGCAATCGCATCGCCTACGCCTACCTCATGTACCGACCTGACAAGGTCTTGACAGAGGTCTCAGAGAAGCGTTTGGAGGCGATTAAGGGCTTTACAGAACTAGGGTCTGGTTTTAAGATTGCCATGAGGGATTTGTCCATTCGTGGGGCGGGTAATATCCTTGGGGCGTCACAGTCTGGCTTTATTGACTCAGTTGGCTTTGAGCTTTACAGTCAATTGCTTGAGGAAGCCATTGCCAAAAAGCAAGGCAAGTCAACTGCCAGAGAGAAGGGCAATGCTGAGCTCAACCTCCAAATGGATGCCTACTTGCCATCTGATTACATCACTGATGAGCGACAGAAAATTGCTATTTATAAGCGGATTCGTGAAATCAATAGCCGAGCAGATTATCAGGACTTGCAAGATGAGCTGATTGACCGCTTTGGAGAGTACCCAGACCAGGTAGCCTATCTGATTGAGATTGGTCTGGTCAAGGCTTGTCTGGATGCTGCCTTTGTTGAAAGGGTTGATCGACAGGGGGACCAGCTCAAGGTTGTCTTTGAAAAAGCCTCACTCAAATACTTCCTCACTCAAGATTATTTTGAAGCCCTGTCAGTCACAACACTTAAGGCAACCATTGGTGAGCATGATGGCAAAATCGAGATTGTCTTTAACATCAGACAACTCAAGGATCACCAAATCCTCGGCGAATTAGTCGCTTTTGGTGACCAGCTAGTATTGATTCGGGCAAGGAAAGCTGAGAAAACGAACTGATGATAAATCCCTATACCCCATCATTTACTTCATTTGAACTGAATAACACCCAACTAGCACTTCATCGGACATTTTTAGGGCTCTATGCTGATTCCCAGTAAAAACTAACCGTATCTACTATTTGTCAAGCAACTCCCTTGTCACGGTCTAGTTTCTATAACTATTGTGACCATGTTGAGCAGCTGAAGGTTGAAGTTGAAGATAGGATAGTGCTTGAGTTGATGCAGGGAACGGGTTCCTTGATTAAGCTAGATGATTTGGCATTTGTTGCAGTGACGATTGATTTTGTGACCAAACACCGTGAGTTTTTTGAATCTTTCTTGATCAAAAGACCCAACCCAGCCTTTATTGACAAGTGGAAACAAGCTATCAAATACCATTTTTATCCGAAATTAGCCATCAGCCACCCCAAAACAGTTGACATCACCTTGGAAATACTAGCATCTGCTGTTGTGTCAACCTTGACTTATCTCCTAAAAAAGCCGACCACGCCTCTCAGTATTGAGGAACTTGGTCAGCTAATTTTTAAAGTGATTGATTAAATTGTTTTGATGGGTTTACCTGTTTGCTGATAGAGCCATTTAAAGATAAAAGTAGGCAGAATAAAGCTAAGGAAAACGAGGAAACCATGAAGTAAGTGAGTGTAAGGTTCTGGTAAGCTAGCGACCATTTTCATCGGCGATAACCAAGGGGACATATTGCACATAAGAAGACCCATAAAGAGGATCTGAGGCCAGATGGTTTCGCCTCTTTTTTACTGGTTTGATAGGCGTAAATCAATAAGAAAAGAGAAAAGATAACTTCAAGATGCCAGGCGTATTCACCCATCACTCTCCATAATCCCCAACCAAATTTGAGTGAAGAGCCAGGATAGAGCACTAAATCAGCATTATGGAAAGGAAAATCCAGTAGCCAGTGAGAAAAAGCTACTAAAGTAGTTGACAGGCCAATAGTATTATCTTTTCGATAGAAAAAATAGGCTAAGCTACCTGCGACTAAGGAACAAACGATTCCCATTAAGAGCGAGTGATCCCGGTCAATTTGGGTTAAATCAAAGTATAGGTAAGGTTTTGTTTCCAAATTAGGATCTACCCTTGAGATACCTAACATGATGTTAATCCCATTAACAATATCAATGGCTCCTGTTGCCAAAAAAATCGGCATAACAGGCAATTCAGGTTTTTTAGCCTTAACAGCAGTTGCTAGAGCATAGTGTCCCAAATACATCGTGTATCCTCATTTCGTTTTGATGGACTTAGTTTAATCTTTTTAGAGGAGATTGTGTAGGACACTTTTTTAAAAAGTGTCCGGACATCAATATCGAAGTAAAGTTGACAAACCTGGGAGTTTTTATAGCAAACTTGGATGACTCAAAAAAGAAATGGGGTTACTACAGCAAGAGTTGGCATAGAAAATCGATCATCACTCACCTTCAAGTTGTTTGATTAATTTTTTCACTTTTGTAATGATATTCTTTTTCCCTTTAAAAGCATTTCCGGAAGCGAGTTTTTGGACAAGATTCCACTCTTCGTTAGTAAGTAATTTT
>NZ_JBGTZC010000011.1:0-59227 GCF_041807725.1 Streptococcus sp. E17BB | reverse complement strand
ACAATCTCCAAAATAGTGATATTAGGGTCTTTAATTCCGAGTAGGTTTGTGATAAAATTGAACTGTTCCATATGTGTCTTTCTAATGAGTTGTTTAAGCACTTTTCATTGTAGGTCATATGGAACCTTTTTTCTACACTCAAAAGGCTCTATAATCTCCATGGTGGATTTACCCACTACAGAAATTATAGAGCCAACTATCTCTAATAAACACGAGAAATCGCCCCGTCATCAGCGGAGCGATTTTTTATTATTCAAGTGTAAAGGCGACAACAACAGGTTTTGTTCCCCAACTCCAAGATGGTTTTATTTCAATTTCACCTTTGCCAGTTTCTGAGATACCAAAGGCTTGAGTGGCATTTTCATAAGTTCGACCAGCGGAAATTGTTTCAAGAGTAGTCGCAACAGGATAGGACTCCATTTTTTTACCATTGATGTAGAGTGTTAACTCTGATCCAACAAAGTAGTCATCCTCAGATAGATTGGTCACATCATAGGTTACGACAATGACTTTATCAGGTTGAGCATCTGAAAATTGATTGCGTTCGTCAGTATAAGCAACTGATTTAATGGTGACTTCTGCCTTATCTTCTATATTAATTTTCTCTCCGAGGGAATACTCTTTTTTTGTTGAACTTGTTTTGACTGATGAGCTTTGGGAAGTTTCGCTAGATGCCTTAACAACAGATGGCTGACTGCTGTCTTTAGTTGATGCCTCTTTAGTTGAGTTACAGGCTACCAAAGCGAAACTAGTGAGCGCTAGGGCTGAAAGTGTTAGTAATTGTCGTTTCATTGAAACATCTCCTTTTTGATATTGTGGGTATATCCACAAGAAAAGTATAACATATTGTGTTTATAAACACAATATGAAAATAACCACATGAACGATAAAATAATAATCAGAAAGGAGTCGGTCTGATGATTAGTTTTGCCCCACTTTGGGCGACCATGGAGCGCAAAAATATTTCTCAGTACCGACTGCTGAAAGCAGGTATTGATAACAAGACGCTGGATGGTTTGAAAAAGAATAAAAATATTACCTTATTAACACTAGAAAAACTGTGTGTGATTTTAGACTGTAGCCCAAATGATGTGGTGACTTTTGTTGATGATGGTAGTGGAGAAAATAAAAGGTAGCGTTGTTCTCTTGCGCTACCTTTTAATATTTGTGGAGACATCTCCCTGATACCTCTCTCCAAATGCCACCATCAGCTCAAGCAGAGGCAGCAAGTCTCTGCCCTTGTCTGTCAGGTGATACTCAACACGCGGTGGGACCTCTGGATAAACTGTACGAGCGATGAGCTTGTCAGCCTCCATTTCCTTGAGTTGCTTGGTTAGAGAACCTTGGGAGAGATTGCCCAAATGCTTCTGGATACTGCTGAAACGCTGGGCACCCTTGTCCAAATACTCAAGAATCATGGGTTTCCATCGTCCAGAGAGCAGAGTGTGGGTGTAGAGCAGAAAAAAGAGTGGAGTTGGATTTTCCAAATCTTCTGGGAAAAATCCTTGAGGACAAATTTTGACCATAAACGCCCTTTCTATCAAAAAGTACAAAAAAGTGTACCAGACAATTTTTAATTGCCGTCTTGGCAAGGGGTCAAGTAGCTGTTAGACTTATTGTATCACAGATAAAGGAGAAAAACAGATGACAAATCGGATTACAGACATTTTGGGGATTGAAAAACCTATCATCCAAGGCCCTCTGGCTTGGTTGACCAATGGTCAATACGCTGGTTCTGTCAGTGCCGCAGGTGGCTTGGGAGTTCTTGGCATCAGTGCTGGGCAGACCGTTGCAGCGACGACGGTGGAGGAAACCATCGAAAACATGCGACGGGAAATCCGTATCGCCCGTGAGATAACGGATAAACCGTTAGGCATCAACGTCGCTCCTGGTCATGAGTTGACCGATATCTTCACAGGTTCTATGCTTGAGCTGATGGTGGAAGAAGGGGTGCAGGTTGCCGTCATGGTCGGTGAATTTTCCGCCTTCTGAACTGCGAAATTCAAGGAAAAAGGCATCAAAGTCGTCTTTCGTGCCGGTACGCCAACCGTCGAAAACACCGAGGAAGCCATCCAAGGTGGTGCTGACATCATCGTGGCAACTGGTTTTGATGAAGGGGGAACAGTACCTGAGAAGGTCATCGGCACTTTTTCCATCGTACCGATGATTGTCGATGCTGCCAAAGGACGTGTCCCTGTCATGGCAGCTGGTGGGATTGCAGATGCTCGCACTGCTCGCGCGGCCTTTTCCCTCGGTGCGGAAGGGCTCTATGTTGGTACAGCCTTCATGATGGCTGAAGAAGCCATTTTGGCGGACAACATCAAGGAAATGGCACTCAAAGCGACAGCTTCTGACCTGCTGCTCTACCGCACAGTACCTGCCTACTACCGCTCTTTATCGGGCGACATTCCCAAAAACTCTTGGAAATGAGCCAAGCAGGGGCAACAGAGAAAGAGATTTTCGAGGTTCAGCGTGGCTACAATGGTATGCGTGACGGCATGCTCTTTGGCGATCTCAGTAAGGGCTTTGCGTCCTTTGGTCTGGGGATTTCCCTGATTGACAAAATTGAGCCTGTGGCGGTGATTATGGACAAATTGATGAGTGGTATCGGGGATTTAGTATAAGATGGCAGATAGGAAACAAATGATGATTGGTCTCGCCATGTTTGGTGCGGCAGGTTTACATTTTCGATCGTGGTTGGACCCAGAGGTTAAACTCTCGGAGTATCCAGATCTTTCAGTCGATATTCAAGCGGCTCAGCTGGCTGAAAAAGGCAAGTTCCAGTTCATGTTCTTTGGTGATTTTCCGGGTACCAAGGCAGCGCATAACAGCGACATGCAGACCATGGGCTTGGATCCCTTGCTGATTGCCAGTATCATAGGCAGCCAGATCTCACGTATCGGTCTGGGGATTACGCGGGCGACTTCTTGATCCAATCCCTATGAGTTGGCTAGACAGTTCAAAACGCTGGATGCGCTGACGCACGGGCGGGTGGCTTGGAATGCGGTCACAGGGGCCAACGGGGTCAGTGCCAATGCTTACGGGGTCAATCTAGCCACCAGCTTTGACCGCTATGGCAAGGCCTATGAATTTACAGAGGCTGTGCAACAGCTCTGGGCAACATGGGGAAAGGACGCCCTTAAACTCAACCACCAGACCAAGGAATTTGCCGACTACGACCAGGTCAAAGCTGTTAGCATCAAGGGCGACTATGTGCAGACAGCAGGTACTCTGCCAATCCCAACGTCCAGGCAAGGCTAGCCAGTCATTTTTCACTCGGGTGGGTCGGAAAATAGCATTGCCTACGCTGGCAAATATGCCAATGTTTTTGTCGGTGAAGTCTGGACTATCGAGCAAGGTCAAGCCATGCGTCAGGCGCTTCGCCAAGCTGCTATGGACAATGGGCGACACCCTGATGACATCAAATTTATCGCAGGGCTCATGCCCTTGCTAGCGGATAACAAGAAAGCTGCGCTAGAGCGCCACGCTAGCTTTATCGATGGTGAGACCTTTTTGCAACGCATCGCCCATATCGGCTATGTGCTAGGCGTCCAGTTTACGCCTGCTGATATTGAGTGCCCGATTGCGCCAGAGATTTTGGATGCCGTACAGGTCACCCCTTACAGCGACCCACGTCTGGAAAATGTCCTCAAGGTAGCGCGTGAAGGCTGGACCTTGCGAGAAATCGTCTATCATTCAGTGATTGACTACCACCTTACAGCGGTCGGGAATGCTACGGACATTGCTGACCACATGACGGCTTGGTTTGAAGCAGGGGTTGCAGATGGCTTCTGGGTCATGCCAGATGTCTATGCCGTCGATTTGCCTCGCTTTGTCGACGAAGTCGTCCCAATTCTCCAAGAACGCGGCATTTTCCATAAGGATTATGAAGGTGAAACCCTACGGGAGCACCTCGGTGTACCTTACTAGTATGGGGTGAGGGATTAGTTTTTCGGACAAGCAGATGTTATCAGTTGAGCATAGAAATGATGTGCTCGCTATAACATGTTTTGAAAGATTCTTGTAGAGAGGTTGGGTAAAGCTCCCAGCCTCTCGATTTTATTGTCATTAAAATAGGGAAGCGATTCTTGAGCGTTACTGCCAGTTCAGAGGTAGTTTTTGAGATCCGATTAGGCAATGCCTCACTGTTGAGTGCGTTAAGGCTGTTAAACCTTAGCGGGACGAACACCGAGTGAACGATAGCTCGACCATACATGTTATTGGTTGAATAGCCCGTACAATATATAAGGGAACGTTTTCTTGCTCAATTTGCCGCCTCAAACAGCTAATTTTAGCTTGTTTAAGCGATGTGTAGAGTGATGGACAGCGTTGCGTGTTGCCAGATGACCGCTTGTGCGTCATTATTTTTTTGCAGTCTCCTATCTTGACTTTATTATCGGTCATATAGTAGGATAAATAGCGGATATCGTATGGAGGAAAAATCATGAATGAGAAAAGACTAGCCCAGAAAGCTAATATTGTCTTTCGAAAGGCACAGTTGACGATTGATAATTATGTTGTGCCGAATCTACGCGAGTATGGCATCACCCATACCCAGTTTGGCGTGTTGGATTACCTCTACAGCAAAGGGGAGCAAAAAGTTGGGCAGATTTTATCAGGCTTATTAGCGACTTCTGGTAACATGACCGTGGTCATTAAAAATATGGAAAAAAATGGCTGGGTGTGGACAAAAACTTGTCCTGAGGATAAACGTGCTAAGCTCGTTGGTTTGACTGAAGCGGGTCGTGCGTTAATCGAGCGTGTCCTGCCAGAGCATTTAACCAAGGTCGAAGAGGCCATGTTTGTTCTGACCGATGATGAACAAGAGCAGTTGATTACCCTGCTTAAAAAATTCAAAAATTTGTAAGCAAAAGACTTTACAAATTTTTTTAGCTGTTGTATAATCACTATATAGTAATATCTGCTGTAAATCTATTTTAAGGAGATAGCGTGTCTATCATTACTTCAATCAAATCGTTGTTTTCAAAAAAGGAGGAAACAGTTATGTCAAAAAATATTTTGTTTATCGTAGGGTCACTGCGTCAAGGGTCATTTAACCACCAGTTGGCTCAAGCTGCTGAGAAGGTTTTAGCTGAGAAAGGTGCAACAGTGACTTACTTGGACTACAGTCAAGTGCCACTCTTTAACCAAGAATTGGAAGTCCCAACGCTTCCTGCGGTACAAGCTGTGCGTGATGCGGTGCTTGCTGCTGATGCGGTATGGTTCTTCTCACCAATCTACAACTTCTCTATCCCAGGTATCTTGAAAAACTTGACTGATTGGCTCAGCCGTGCTCTTGATTTGTCAGAAACTCGCGGTCCATCAGCGATTGATTCAAAAGTAACGACTGTGTCATCAGTGGCTAACGCAGGTCACGACCACCTCTTCCCAGAGTTCCAACAACTCTTGACTTTCATCCGTACTCAACCTGTTGGTGAGTTCACTGGCGCTTTGGTTAACCCAGAAGCTTGGGCAACAGGTGAGTTGACCGTTTCTGAAGAAACGATTGCTAAACTCTCTGCTCAAGCAGATGCGGTTTTAGCTGCCATTAACTAAGCTTACTAAAAATCTTGTTCGTTTTGAACGAGATTTTTACTTTGTGAAAAAAACAACTTTTTAAAAACCGAAACTGACCTATAACAGTTGAGAAAGCGGTTGAAATTCTTGCACTTTGTGAATTTTTCCGATAAAATAATAAGGTAATCTAAAAAATTTGGAGGCCGAAATGGTAACACTCTCAAAAGAGATACATTTGGAAATGTATTTGAAAATGCAGCGCATTCGTGAATTCGATATGCGGATTAACAAGCTGGTTCGTCGTGGCTTTGTTCAAGGGATGACTCACTTCTCAGTTGGTGAAGAAGCTGCCAACGTTGGTGCAGTACAACACTTGACTTATGATGATTGCTTCTTCTCAAACCACCGTGGTCACGGTCAGTCTATCGCGCAAGATATGGACTTGAATGCCATGATGGCTGAGCTTGCTGGTAAAGTGACGGGTGTATCTAAAGGTCGTGGTGGCTCTATGCACTTGGCAGACTTCAAACGTGGCAACTACGGCACTAACGGTATTGTTGGTGGTGGTTACGCCATGGCTGTCGGTGCAGCTCTTACCCAACAGTACAAAGGTACCAACAACATCGCTGTTGCTTTCTCAGGTGACGGTGCGACCAACGAGGGGTCATTCCACGAGTCTGTGAACATGGCAGCAACATGGAAACTCCCTGTGATTTTCTTCATCATCAACAACGGCTATGGTATCTCTATGGATATCAAAAAAGCGACAAACACGCCTCACCTTTACACACGTGCGGAAGCTTACGGGATCCCAGGCTTCTACGTAGAAGACGGAAACGATGTGTTGGCGGTTTACGAAACAATGGGCAAAGCAGTTGAGCATGTGCGTGGTGGAAACGGACCAGCTATCGTTGAAGTGATTTCTTACCGTTGGTTCGGGCACTCAACAGCGGATGCCGGTGTTTACCGTACCAAAGAAGAAGTTGAAGAGTGGAAGAAAAAAGACCCAATGATCAAGTACCGCGACTACTTGACCAAAGAAGGAATTGCAACGCACGAGGAGCTTGATACCATCGATGCTCAAGTGGTCAAAGAAGTCGACGATGCCTATGAATTTGCCGTAAACAGTCCAGACCCTGAACTCTCAGTAGCCTTTGAGGACGTTTGGGTAGATTAGGCGGCCGAGCAGGAGTGACTTTATCACTCCGTTGCGAGACCCCCGCAAGGACAGTTAGGGGATTGCCGAGCGTTTAGCAACGGCAGAGCCAGCTGTCTACTACGTGGTTGTAGGATATTCAGACTGAAATCTGAATGTTTCGTCAGCCGCTATGGCGGTCTGCCTACTGACCTTACTAACTACGTTATCGCTGTGTTATCGATAGTGATAACTCCGTGTCGTAGGCTAAAAAGAGCCGATGCTTGCTGGACAAATCAGCGAGCGAAGCGAGCAATTAAACGATAGATTCGCTGTGGCAAAGGTGGCATCAGATTTTAAGCTGATGCCACAAGGGAAGTTTTGAGACCTTAGGCTCAAAACTTAGGAATGGAATGCCGTAGGCAGTCGCTTCCGTCCCTGCCACCTAAGAATCTATCAAAAAGAAAACAATCATTGGAAAAAATCTTTTCATAAACAACACAGGAGAAACACACAAAATGGCTGAAACAAAATTGATGGCTATGCGTGAGGCGATTAACCTTGCCATGAGCGAAGAAATGCGTAAAGACGAAAATGTCTTCCTGATGGGTGAAGACGTTGGTGTCTACGGTGGTGACTTCGGTACCTCTGTCGGCATGTTAGCTGAATTTGGCGAAAAACGCGTTCGCGACACGCCTATCTCAGAAGCGGCAATCGCTGGTGCAGCGGTTGGTGCGGCAATCACTGGTTTACGTCCAATCATTGACTTGACCTTCATGGACTTCATCACCATTGCCCTTGATGCGATTGTGAACAACGGTGCAAAAAACAACTACATGTTCGGTGGTGGTCTCATTACCCCTGTCACTTACCGTGTCGCATCAGGATCAGGTATCGGTTCTGCAGCGCAGCACTCCCAGTCACTTGAAGCGTGGTTGACACATATTCCAGGAATCAAAGTGGTTGCCCCTGGTAACGCTAACGAAGCTAAAGGTCTTTTGAAGTCATCTATCCGCGATAACAACATCGTTATCTTCATGGAGCCAAAAGCCCTTTACGGTAAAAAAGAAGAAGTTAACCAAGATCCAGATTTCTACATTCCACTTGGTAAAGGTGACATCAAACGTGAAGGTACTGACGTGACCATCGTGTCTTACGGTCGTATGCTTGAGCGCGTTATCCAAGCTGCTGACGAAGTGGCTGCTGAAGGCATCAGCGTTGAAGTTGTTGACCCACGTACCCTGATTCCGCTTGACAAAGAGATGATTTTCAACTCTGTTAAGAAAACAGGTCGCCTGATTTTGGTCAACGACGCTTACAAAACAGGTGGCTTCATCGGTGAGATTGCTTCACAAGTTGCTGAGAGTGACGCTTTTGATTACCTTGATGCGCCAATCATTCGCTTGGCATCAGAAGATGTGCCAGTTCCTTATGCCCGTGTTCTTGAGCAAGCCATGCTTCCAACTGTTGAGAAGATTAAGGCTGCTATCTACAAGTCTGTTAACAAGGGCTAATCGCTCAGACTCTTTTAGTTTTGCTTGTTCTTCGTTAGGTGGTCTTGTACGACTATCAGTGGTGTCTATGACTGCTTGACGAGACTGAGCTTATCTGAAGGTGTCTGGCTGCTAGTCAGTAGTAATTGACTAGCTCCGCCATTAACCAAAAAAATAACACAAAGAAAGGAACCCCCATGGCAATCGAAATTATTATGCCAAAACTCGGTGTGGACATGCAAGAAGGCGAAATCATCGAGTGGAAAAAGAAAGAGGGCGACGTTGTCAAAGAGGGCGACGTTCTCCTCGAAATCATGTCAGACAAGACAAATATGGAGCTGGAAGCGGAAGATTCTGGTATCCTGATTAAAATCGTTCGTGGCGACGGTGAGGTTGTGCCAGTCACTGAAATCATCGGTTACCTCGGTGAAGCAGGCGAAACAGTTGAGACGTCTGGCGAGGCTGTTGCAGAAGCGTCTCCGTCTATCAGTGATGCACCAGTTGTGGCAACAGAAGAGCCAGAAGCTGCTGTACCTGCGAAGTCTGAGCAGCCAGTACCTGCATTTAAACGCCCAGCGGGTGAAAAAGTCCGTGCGACCCCAGCGGCTCGTAAGGTGGCTCGTGATTTGGGTATTGACCTTGACCTTGTTCCAGGAACAGGTGCCAACGGTCGTGTCCATAAGGACGACGTTGAGGCCTTCAAGGGTGCAGTTCCTAAAGCGACACCATTAGCACGCCGTATCGCTGCAGGCGAAGGTGTTGATTTGGCTAGCTTGACAGGAACAGGTGTCGGTGGCAAAATCACCAAAGAGGACGTTCTGGCAGCTATTGCTCCAGCACAAGCGCAAGCACCAGCTGCGCCTGCCAAGGAAGAAAAACCAGCCAAGGAATTGCCAGAAGGCGTTGAAGTCATCAAGATGTCTGCCATGCGTAAGGCGATTTCAAAAGGTATGGTCAACTCTTACCTGACAGCACCAACATTTACGCTTAACTACGACATCGACATGACCAACCTCATGGCGCTTCGCAAGCAAGTCCTTGAGCCAATCATGAACAAGACAGGTCTCAAAGTGACCTTTACCGACTTGATTGGTCTGGCGGTCGTGCGTACCCTCATGAAACCAGAACACGAGTACCTCAATGCCTCTCTCATCAACAATGCTGAAGAGATTGAACTCCACCGCTTCGTCAACCTCGGTATCGCCGTTGGTCTGGACGCGGGTCTAGTCGTACCAGTTGTTCACGGTGCAGACAAGATGAGCCTGTCTGACTTTGTGGTAGCGTCTAAGGATGTCATCAAGAAAGCCCAATCTGGCAAGCTCAAGTCTAACGAGATGTCAGGCTCGACCTTCTCCATCACCAACTTGGGGATGTTTGGAACGAAATCCTTCAACCCAATCATCAACCAGCCAAACTCAGCGATTCTGGGTGTGGCAGCAACAGTACAAACCCCAGTTGTAGTGGATGGCGAAGTGAAAATCCGCCCAATCATGGGACTGTGCTTGACCATCGACCACCGTATCGTAGATGGTATGAACGGTGCCAAGTTCATGGTGGATCTCAAGAACTTGCTTGAGAATCCATTGGAGTTGTTGATTTAAAAATAAGCGAGCGTTAGCGAGCACAGTAGATACTGACGCCGTGATTATAGTATCATTGCTAGAGGCAATGATACAGGCAAACGGAAAGACTACAGGCTTTCCGTTTAGCCATGACATTCAAAATGGAAAGTTGCGACGTTTGGAAAACAATTCGATAATAATTATTTTCCAAACTAGTGCAAATCATAGTCAATTCTGACGGGAATTGACGTTATGATTTGCCTTGCGTCCCGACCACCTCAGTCAGTATCAAAAAGAAACCATAAAAAGGAGAAAATCATGGCAGTAGAAGTCATTATGCCAAAACTCGGTGTGGACATGCAAGAAGGTGAAATCATCGAGTGGAAAAAACAAGTCGGTGATGTCGTCAACGAAGGTGATGTCCTTCTTGAAATCATGTCTGACAAGACCAATATGGAACTGGAAGCAGAAGATTCAGGTGTTCTCTTGAAAATCGTTCGTGGCAACGGTGAAGTAGTGCCTGTTACAGAAGTGATTGCCTATATCGGCGCTGAAGGTGAAGTAGTTGAAGAAGGAGCAGCTCCAGCCGCAGCTGATGTGGCTAAGGCAGAAGCAGACCTCAAGGCAGCAGGTTTGGAAGTGCCAGCAGCTCCAGCTCAAGCGGCACAAGCGCCAAAAGCAGAATTGGCAGCTGATGAGTACGACATCATCGTAGTCGGTGGTGGTCCTGCTGGTTACTATGCGGCTATCCGTGGTGCCCAACTCGGTGGAAAAATCGCCATCGTAGAGAAGTCTGAATTTGGTGGTACCTGCTTAAACGTTGGCTGTATCCCAACTAAGACCTACCTCAAAAATGCTGAAATCCTTGACGGTTTGAAAATCGCAGCTGGTCGTGGCATCAACTTGGCGTCAACCAACTACACCATCGACATGGATAAGACCGTTGACTTCAAGAACACAGTTGTAAAAACCCTCACTGGTGGTGTTCAAGGTCTCTTGAAAGCCAACAAGGTAACCATCTTCAAAGGTCTTGGTCAAGTCAATCCTGATAAGACAGTAACCATCGGTTCAGAAACCATCAAAGGTCGCTCTATCATCTTGGCGACAGGTTCAAAAGTGTCTCGCATCAACATTCCAGGGATTGATTCTAAGTTGGTGTTGACCTCTGATGATATCCTTGACCTGCGTGAAATGCCGAAATCCCTCGCTGTTATGGGTGGTGGCGTTGTCGGTGTTGAGCTTGGTTTGGTATGGGCATCTTACGGTGTCGAGGTGACCGTTATCGAGATGGCTGACCGTATCATTCCAGGTATGGACCGTGAAATCTCTCTTGAGCTTCAAAAAGTCCTTTCTAAGAAAGGCATGAAGTTCTTGACATCTGTAGGTGTCTCTGAGATTGTTGAAGCCAACAACCAGTTGACCATCAAACTCAACAATGGTGAAGAAGTCGTCGCTGAAAAAGCCCTTCTTTCTATCGGACGTGTGCCACAGATGGCTGGACTTGAAAACCTCAACCTTGAAATGGACCGCGGTCGTATCAAAGTTAATGCCTACCAAGAAACCTCTATCCTAGGTATCTACGCTCCTGGTGACGTCAATGGTACGAAGATGCTCGCTCACGCGGCTTACCGTATGGGTGAAGTGGCTGCTGAAAACGCGATGCAAGGCAACCACCACAAAGCAAAATTGGACTTCACACCAGCTGCTGTTTACACACATCCAGAAATTGCCATGGTTGGTTTGACCGAAGAGCAAGCCATCGAGAAATATGGCAAAGACAACATTATCATCGGTCGCAACAGCTTTACTGGTAACGGTCGTGCCATCGCCTCTAGCGAAGCTCACGGTTTTGTGAAGGTCATTGCGGAGAAGAAATACCATGAAATCCTTGGTGTTCACATCATCGGTCCGATCGCTGCAGATATGATCAACGAAGCAGCCACCATCATGGAAGCTGAATTGACCATCGACGATGTTGCGGCATCCATCCATGGACACCCAACCTTCTCTGAAGTGATGTACGAAGCCTTCCTTGATGTACTTGGTGTGGCCATCCACAACCCACCAAAACGTAAGTAAGCTTAACTCTGTCATCTTGCGAAAGCAAGGGACAAGCTGAGCAAGCTCTACTTATGGGCAGCTTGCTCAATCTCAAACTAGAATGAAGCCCTCGTTGTTGTCAAACGAGGGTTTTGTTCGTTGTAAAAAGTAAGAATCCAGCGATGTGCTCAGAGGCATTGTAATGGTATATGAAGAGGAATCTCCAAACTACGCTTTAGTGACGGTCATCCATCTGCACCAGCTCCCTTTTAACTTCTTCCTAGCCCATTTTCTCAGGCATTTCTAGAAAGTCGCAAGCCCTTGGTAGGAGTCCAGTCTGATCTGCGCTTCTTCTGTCAGTTTAGCCAGTTTTTTCAATCGTTGGTCTTTTCTTTCTCTGAATTTTAGGCGATAGCCAGCTTGGTAGGGTGCCTTTCGGACAAGAGTTCAGAGAAATAGACAATATCAGGTTTAAGGTCACTGTGGGTATCATATGTTTTGAGCTGGATGCTCGCATTTGTCTGTGCTCGGTTTCTGGTAGGTGCTTGTAAGTAGATGTTTTGTAGAAGATGGCGAATGATAAAAAACAGTGAAAGTGCTTGTCAAGGCTATATTTTTGTGATATAATATCATTTGTGTGAAATAACAGCAGGACAAAATAAAGCTCGTCAACAGCTTGTCTGAAATACCAGTAACCTTTGCTGTTTGGGCGAAGGCAAGCTGCACGAATTAGGTTTGTCTACATCGTTATTTCCATAAAAATTTATTTTATGGAGGACATTGCTATGTCACGTTATACAGGACCATCTTGGAAACAAGCTCGTCGTTTGGGTCTTTCACTTACAGGTACAGGTAAAGAGCTTGCTCGCCGTAACTACGTCCCAGGACAACACGGACCAAACAACCGTTCTAAATTGTCAGAATACGGTTTACAGTTAGCTGAAAAGCAAAAATTACGTTTCACTTTTGGTATGGGTGAAAAACAATTCCGTAACCTTTTCGTACAAGCGACTAAAATTAAACAGGGTACGCTTGGTTTCAACTTTATGCTTTTGCTTGAGCGTCGTTTAGACAACGTCGTTTATCGTCTTGGTTTGGCAACAACTCGCCGTCAAGCGCGTCAGTTTGTTAACCACGGTCATATTCTTGTTGACGGTAAACGCGTAGATATCCCATCTTACCGTGTTGAAGTAGGTCAAGTGATTTCAGTTCGTGAAAAATCATTGAAAGTACCAGCAATCCTTGAAGCTGTTGAAGCAACTCTTGGACACCCAGCTTTCGTGTCATTCGATGCTGAAAAATTGGAAGGTTCACTCACTCGTTTGCCAGAGCGTGATGAAATCCACCCAGAAATTAACGAAGCCCTTATCGTTGAATTCTACAACAAAATGTTGTAATACTTTTTTGGAAGTATGGGGCAGAAATGCCTTTATATCAAGCACTTTGGGGCTCTATCCCAAGGTGCTTTTTTGATTTTACTACCCTTTTTACTACCCCTGGGAGAAATTGGGTTAAGTAAGAGGGTCGTCGCAAAATGCGACACCCTTGTTTTTATAGATTGCTGATAGCTGCCTCAAAGATTGAGACGGCTTTTTAGCCCCCTCTTGGGTGGCGTGGACATAGGTGTTTAGGGTCATGGCTATATTAGAATGCCCCGGCCTATACTGGAGGTCTTTAGGCTCAATCCCAGCGTAGAGCATGATAGTGGCGTGCGTATGGCGAAAACCATGGAAACTAATATCAGGAACGCCAGCAGCCTTAAAATGGCCTTGCAGCCTCTTTCTCAACATGCAGGCATGGGCGTACTTGGTGGTAAGAGGTGTAAAGACAACTGTTTCAGACCGTCCCAGTTGCCAGCTTTGGACTTGCTGGCGTTTTTTGTATTGTTTCAGGAGCAAAACGGTAGCTTTGTCTATCTCAATATCACGCACCCCAGCCTTAGACTTTGGCGTGTTGGTTTCCTGATACCTGTTTAGGGTTTTGGATATGCTGATAGTCCCCTGCTCTAGGTCAATATCAGACCAGTCAAGGGCTAGGGCTTCGCCGATACGGCAACCGCTGGCCAGTAAGACCTTGTAAAGCACGTAGTCAAAAAACGTTCCATAATCGGACAAGTCTAGGCTATCGAGGTAAGCCAAGAACTGTTTAAGCTCCTGATTGCTGAAAAATTTGACTTTCTGCTCTTTATTTTGTTGCTTACGTGGTACGATGACATCACGAGCAGGGTTATGCTGAAGCAGTTGCATAGTGACCCCGTACTGGAGAATGCGGCGGTTGATATTGTTGAGAAAGCTATAATTAGCGTATGCTCCCTTTACTCCTCTATTGGCTCTATCAGCCCATTTGTTGACCTGTTGCTGGATAACTGGAGTAGTCAGCTTATCTAGCTTGTAATCGCCAAATACAGGCAAAATATGAAGCCTTACAATGCCTTCCATGGATTGCTGGGAGTTTGGTTTGATGGTATGGTGGTAGCTGTCCCACCAGAGAGCCACAAGCTCCCTATACGTTGTAATGGTTGGTTTAGCCTTTGAGCAATTCCCATTAGCCACAAAAGCGTTGACCGCCTCCCTAACCTTGATTTTTACCCCTTTTTTGGTGGAAGCCGTGACCGTGGTGCGTGCTTTCTTACCTGTTAGCTTATCAATGCCCAGGTAAACACTAGCCCGGTAAACTGTTACCCCATTTTTCTTTTTATGTTCTGTAATGTTCATTGTCTAACCTCTTTTCTAACTATCAGCAGGCAAGCCGTTATCAAAGGTTTTAGATTGGGGTTAGGTTTATATCATGTCAGGGCTTACGAGAAGGCCTTTATTTTCGTTTCATTTCTTCTAGTAGAGAATACATAGCATCAATGTGGTTATATTTTTGAAATTCAGGATCTTGGTTTTGTGCAATAAAGTATACGTATTGTCTACCAGATTTGAATTTATTGATAGCTTGTTTTTCCACTAATTTTTTTAAATATTTTAAAATTGTATTTTTATGGATTTTTAGTTTTTCTTCCAAAGTCTCTCTTGTTATGAAACGGTTTTCGATTATTAACTCTAATATTTTTTTCTCATGTTCGTTATCAATATCTAGGTTATCTATAAGGGAAGTATCCCATAATGTAAGTTCAACTGAGTCTAATTCAGTTCGTAATTTGGGATACTTTAAATGACTCTCTTTAACTGCTTCCATTATTTTAGGGATACCAGTTCCCGCTTTTTCACATAAATTTAAAAACCTAAAAATTTCTTGTATTAAGTAGTTTCTTGGATCAGAATGTGCCCCACTAAAAAAGTCCTTTAGGTCAATTCTAAGTGTTCCGCCATTTGTGAATATATATATCTATCAGAGTATCTAATTACCATTATCCCTTTTTCGCTTTTATAATCACTATGAATAAGGCTGTTAACGAATGCCTCACGAATTGCAATTCGTAACTTTGAAATCCCAATTCTATTCATAGAATTTTCTTGAATGTTAGAGTTGTCATTTAAAGTTAGATACAATTTTTCGATAACTAGGTGAAAGAAATTAAAAAGATTATCTTCTCCCCACGTACCATCATAGATTACTCGGTCTTTAAATCGATTATTTTCGGTAAATTCTTTTAAAACATATTCTACGTTATAGTGAGGAATAAACTCTTTTATGGCATTATGTGTTCCAAAAATTAATAATCCAGCCACAGTTGGTTTTATTTTATTGTCTGTACGATCTCTTCGTAGAGCGTTTATTTTTAAGAGAAATTGCTCGGTGTCTAATTTGGAAAAAGGGTGCTCAGCATTAATATTATCGAACTTTTCTCTATAACGGTTTATTGTTTCTCTATCTAAATCTAAAATAGAGAAATCCTGAACAAGTGTACTATCAAAACTTTCTTTTGCAGAATCTCTTAGCATCGCATTGATTTGTTCTTGTGAACACCTAAAATCACCAGTCCCCTGACGAAAATAGGTAGATGCTATATTGTCATTAAGATATATAGGTTTATCCTTGTAGTCAACCTTGTTAACAGGGATAATGATAATCTCTTTTCCTTTTATATTTGTGACTTCAACACTTTCTTCATTAATCACATTTCTATTAATTTTATTAGGGTTATTAAGTAAACTATATAATTCGTCCAGTACTTTATCGGAATCATTAACGCCGGAAATATAAAAATCTTTACTCTTTGTGTTTTCTGAGACCCCTAGAATTAACAGACCATTATTTGTATTAGCGAAGGAACAAATTGTTTTCATACCGTCTTTAGGGAAAGAATTTTTAGCTTCTTTAAATTCGACACTTTGGTTCTCCCCTGATAATAACAATTTTTGTATATCGTATTTTCTCATTTTTTCTCCAATCAATTCGCACACGCATTCGCACACGCGCAGACTAATAAGTTTGTTTCCTGTTAGCAAAAGGCGTTATTAAAGGATTTATCGATAACAATCAATTCGCACACGCATTCGCACACGCGCGGGAAAGTTTAAAAATCATCTTAGTTAATTTGTTTATAACTTGTGCCAGTTATTGTTATACCATTCCCTTACTGCATCTCTCGGAAAAGCTAATCTTCTTCCATATCCTCTATCAATCTTAGGAAAATCTTTCCGATAAATAAATTCAGGTAAGCGACTTGTAGAACAACCGAGCAAAGTTGCCAATTGTTTTTGGTTAAGTTCCAGGGGCAATGTCTGATCAATATCAATGACTTTTGTTTTTTCAATGATTACAGCCTGGATCATATCACCAAACTTATCAGCCATTTGTTGCATTAATTTATCCATGTTTCGATTTCCTTTCTAGGAACAGTAAAGTCACAATTAAACAGGCGCACAATATACGGCATTATATGACCTTGTCCAGAAGCCTAATTTGTGTATGCGGTTTTCAAAAAAATGATTATGCGCCTGCTTAATTCTGATAGCTAAGTTAGGTGTTTGATCAATCACGCACCCCACAAGCGGACTTCTATAAGTCCGTTTTTTCTTTTGGATTTGTGGTAGGTATGTGAAAGTATGAGGATAGACTACACCCTTAAGTATAGACATATCCCGTATATAGGAAAATGTTGGAAAAAGTAGGAAAAAAGTTGGTAGAACCAAGATGGCTAATAACGCCTAGAAATAGCCTTTTATCCATGTTAGTAGAGTGTGATTACTAAGAAATCCTAAGGTAAAAACCTGTATAGGGCAACTGTCAAGCGATGGTTGATAGTTGGGAATGTTAACCCACCGAGCCTATATAGGCAGGTTGTGGGTGCGTGATGGTGTTGCCCTCAATCCCGCTGGAATGGTAGGACATGCGAACCAGGACATCATCAAGATAGCTATTTGAGTAGGGCATAGGTACCGCCTTTCTATTTGGATTGTGAGAAGGCTCTAGCAGGCGTTTTGAGAGCCTAAACTTTTTGGAGGGGAAAGATACCCCTAAGAGTTTTGAAGTCGTTAGAAGCCCAGTAGGAAGCTTCTGGTGGGGCGTAGAATGGATTATGGCGCGTGGGTTAATCGATAGTGTTAGCAAACTCTTGGGCTATTTCCATAACTATATCTTTTTGCTTTTGTGTTCCCATTGACCAAAAGACTAGTAATTTTCTATATTCTTCAGGTAAGTTAAAAATATTATTAACAAGATGGGTAATATCACGCATAGCTTCCTCTTTTGAGCTGTACCCGCCTAAGCCAAACTTTTTATTCTCAGTGTTGGCAATGTTAACGAGAGCGTCATAAAATTCATCTACTCTTTTCTCACCGATAGTATCAAAAAGAAGAAGCTCTATAGGTTCAGCTTTTAATTCAATTATATCTCCTACACTTTCGTGATGTACTATTTCTTTGCTTTTCAAAAAATCATTAGGGGAAATAAAATCACTATACCCCAACAGATACCCCACTGATACACCGAAGTAGTCCGCCAGTTGCTGGGCTTTGTCGGGTTTGATTTGGCTTTCGCCGTTTTCCCAGCGTTGATAAGTTCTAGGTGGCACTTGTAATTCAAGGGCTATTTCTTTTTGAGATAGCTTTTTTTCTTGCCTTAATTCTTTCAATCTGTTCATAAATTTCACGACCTTTCAAAAGTGATTATAACTAAGAATTAGAAAAAAGTCAAAAAATGGCGTAAAAAAATTCAAAAAGCTATTGACAACGACAAAAGATGGCGCTATAATCTTAATCAAGATTTGATTGCGCCAAAAAACGACGTCAAATCCTACACCCCTCCACGACCTTTCATGATTTCAATCTATGGAGGGGGATTTTTTCAAAGAAAGGAGAGCGGCATGAGCAAACTGAAAGGCTATCGGGTCATGCTTGGACTGACACAGCAAGCAATGGCTGACAAGCTAGAAATCTCTTTACAGTCTTACAACAACAAAGAGACAGGTAAGACACCATTCAATGACAAAGAGCGCCTAAAAATCAAGTCTATGGTTACTGAAATTAAGCCAGATATAACCATTGATGAACTATTTTACAGTTAGGAAGGAGTGAGAAGATGAACCTAGTCTATCTTGACGGCAAAAAGGAGCCGTACACCACAAGCGAGATAATCGCTGAATGTGCTGGAGTGAAACATCACGCAGTACAAGAACATATCAGAAAGAATAGAGAGCGCCTTGAGCGTTTTGGGAAGGTCTCATTTCAAATGCGACCTTTACCGAGTGGACAACAGGCAAAAGATTATATTCTAAACGAGCAACAAGCAACCTTGCTGATTACGTTCTTAAAGAATACAGAGCAGGTCGCAACATTCAAAGAAAACCTGGTCAAAGCATTTTTTGCAATGCGTGATGAGGTGGCAGAATTTCGCTATCAGAGGGCTTTAGAGAAGCCCAAGCGTAAAACCCTACACGAGGTCATAGAACGCTGGGAAGAAGCCCCTAAACACGCGCATAGCACCGTTACAAACCTATTGCTTAAAGGTGCAAGCGGATTGAATAAGCGTCAGCTAGTGGCAAGCCGTGGCGGTCTGACAGGTATTGACAGCTTAACTAGTAAGGAACTAGTGAGATACCAAGCCTTGGAAGATATGGCTATCGCTATGATCAACCTGGGCATGAGTTACCAGGACATCAAGACCATGGTTTTCAGACCACAAGGCGCGTGAGAGCAACAAAAAAAGGCTTAACAGGGACCAACCAGCAAAGCCTTTGGGACAAAAAACTAGAACACCATGAAACAGTAGGCAAGCCGTTATCAAGGGTTTTAGTAAGTTTTTCTAGCTAGATTATACCATAATCGGCTAGGATTGACCAGACGGAGAGCGGGAACTCTTAAAACTATCCCCTTCCCCGACCATCAAAAGCAGGGGCAACCCGTATAGTAAAAAATCAAAAAACAGAGGTAAAACATGGAACAATTTTTTAAGGATTTTGAAGCAAAGTTACAAGTGACTGAGGAAAAGCTGGATATTCTGAGCGAGTGGCATATAGCCAAGGGGCATAATGGAGCTACTGAAATCGCAGAAGAATGCAGAATAGCTATAACGTCTTTATGGATTGAATTTTACAGGCTATCAGAGACTTATAAACAGCGTGAAGCCAGCCATGAAGCGTTTTATCAAGCTAATGTAGAAACAGTGATCAATGAATTACGCCAACAGGACGAGCGAGAGGCAACGGTTAACAGATTGCTGGATAGAAAACGTCCGAACTATTTACTTTTTGATTTGCTAGCAAAAGAGATGGAAACTTTTAGAACGGAAGACCAAGGGGATGTGTCCTCATTTTCTATCTGGTACTATCTACGCCGTCTAGTCAAAGAAGATTTAAAAGCAAGGGGTGTTATTTAATCATGAACGAGCTTAACCTAATCATGCCCCAGCTTTTAGCTTTGCTGGCTATTCTGCTCCCTCTAGTCACCGTTTTATTGGCTGACCTGCTGACAGTAAGGCAAGTTAAGCGGCCGGCCAACTAGGGGCAATCACCCAGCGTTTAACTTGAGCTATTTGAAAATATCCTATGCAGAGAAACAGCACAAGATAAGTCTTTTAATCACGGAGAAATCACGCACCGATAGCGTGAGCATTACACAGACAACACCATCAAACCAAGCGAGGTAAACCATGACACAAGAAACATCAAGCAAAAAAATCCAGCTATCAACTCAAAAATTAAAAGAGCTAGGAAGCCAACTAACCGATATCATGGGCAGGCTAGAAATGACTAACCATGCCATCGAGGGGCTAGAATTGGCACGGCGGAAAGACCGAGACACATTTATCCTGCTTAGTGGCAAGTTCCTAAATACAGCTTTTGAGCAAAACCAAAAGCTCTATGCCCTACTGGATAACATAGCCTTTTACTTACTGGAGTGCGACAACGCCAAAGAGCTAGAGGCTTATGCCAAGTCTAAAATGGAGGGGTAGCTCATGACTAAACAAATTGATTTTTCGGCAGACTATGAGGGCTTGAGTGGGCAGTTGTGCGACTTGGTAGAGGTCATAGACTTAGCTTTGGTATACGATGACAAAAAGACCGCTATAGATACGCTGAACGTGATCAAACACAGTCTGAACCACCTTATCACGCACCATACAGCCAATGCTAACAGGCAATATCAGCCCCAGGAGGTTGCCCATGAGTGACAAGATTATTAGCTTGGAGCAACACCGCCAAGACCTAAAGCAAGTCAGCCTAGACTTATCCGAGTACAAGAACGACGGCACGCTTAATAGCATGATGACAGAAAGTGTTATCCAACTAACTGACCTAGTAAGGGGCTTGAGCGATATTGTTACAGGCCAGCAGACAGTCTTGGAAAGTCTGACCCATCGAGTGGAGCAACTGGAAAAAGCAAAGACAAGGAGAACATAAGAACATGGAGAGACTAGAAATGCAGGTCTTGGGATTGATACCCACAGGGCGACAACGCCCCAAACCAGCCAAAGAGATAGCCCAGGCGGTGAGTATCTCAGAACGGTCAGTTATGGACATCATCTCCCGGCTGATAAGCAAGTACCGAGTTCCCATTATTGGGGAGCGTGGCGATAATCACGGCTATTATATCCCAGCCGATGAGACAGAACGCTTGGAAGGGTTGCAGGCTCTACGCAACCAAACCACAGAGCAGACCAACCGCTTGAACGTGGTCACCTATTGCAGTTTGACCGAGTGGCGGACATTGCTAGAAAGCGAGGGCTAGGCTATGGCGTTATTATCACAGGAGGCGGAGCGTGAGCTTTTGGGCATTGTTGACCGCCGTTTCAGCGAGTTGGTGGCTTTCCAGCAGGCTAACGCTGACCCATTGGATTTAATCCCCCGTGAGGTTTTGCTGGAGAAGTTGGAAATATCCAGCCAGACCTTGAGGAATTGGGAAAAGCTGGGAGGATTGCAGCGTTACCAGCCACCGCTGGAGGATAGCAAGAAAATCTATTACCGCAAGACTGACATTTACAAGTTTTTGGCGGTGAGTTAGGAGGTAGGAAATGACAGGTAGACGATTAACACATCCAGGAGAGAAAAAACCTCAAAGGGCTATATTGAAAGAGAAAAGCCGTCAGCTACCTCAGGGGGAGAAGGAACGGCGGCAGGAGAAAAAACGACTGAAAAAACTGAGACAGAAGGGAGGCAGACGTTGACTATCTACGAGAGTCGAGGGTTTGGCAATAGTCTATACCTCTACGATAAAAAAGCCCCGTTTGAGTATGTGACCCAGTTTACCCCCCACGTCGTTCCCAAAGGAATTGACGTCGAGCGGTACAAACGCACATACGCCCCATATTGTTTGAGTGGCAAAGTTGAACCAAATGATCAGGGGGAATTGAAACGCAATAACGACAGTCTGCTCTATCGGGATTTGATTTTCCTTGATTATGACGAGATTGAATCAGGCGTAGACTTCCCTGAGGTTGTTTCTAAGGCACTCCAAGGGTATTCATGGATAATTTACCCAACAATCAAGCACACGCCCCAGAAGCCCCGCTATAGGCTTGTCGTAAAGCCTAGTCATAGCATGAGGGAACCAACTTATCGGGCCGTTGTTGCAGATATAGCCGAACGGATAGGGTTACCTTTTGACGTGGCAAGTCTAACATGGTCACAGCTCCAAGGCCTACCCGTGACCACTGGAGACCCAGCCGATTATCAGAAAATCATCAACCGAGGAGCGGATTACCCGGTCAAGTCTGTCCTGGATAAAGCACCCCAAGCAGTGAGGGGAGAGGTTACCCCTAAAAAAGCAGCTAGTGGCAGGAGGGGGCAGACGGTGACCATGAGGGTTTTGGAGGTTCTTATCAATGGTTTTGGCGGTGAAGGTGGACGTAACGTCGCCTTGGCCCGTTTTGTGGGGTTACTAATCGGCCGTGCAGTGAGGTGTGACGTCGCCACGGCTTGGGAGTTAGTGCAAGTTGCAAATAGTGTTACGGCGGATCCGCTGCCGTTTGCCGAACTGGAGCGGACTTTTGAAAGTATTGTAAAAACAGAAATCAGAAAGCGAGGACTAGGATTATCGAACTAGAAAAATTGCAGGAAGAGCTGGAACAGGCTCAAGCGTTAGGGGATTTTTCAGCGCCGGAGAGTATGAAAGAGCTCTATGCCGCTCTGCAGGCATTGGGTGAAATCTGGAGAGCGGAACACCAGTATATTGTCAACGCAGGGAAGGCTAACGAGAAAATCGTTACCCCTGTCCCAGAACCTAAAGACGTCGCCAAAAACTTAAGGGAGGTTTGCCACTTTGCTTTCATCGGGTACGGAAGTGCGACTGATAAAAGCCCGTTGTATTTATTCAACTTTGACACGGGGCTATATACGGATAGCGTTGACCTTTTTAACCGCCTATGCACTAAATTTGACAATAGATTAAAGCCTAGAGTGTGGGCTGACACAAGGGCCTTTATTCGGACCAGTACGAGGATAATGAAACCTTTTGAGGACAACAACCTTATCCCAGTTGCGAACGGCGTTTTTAATCTCAGAACAAAGTGGTTACAGCCGTTCTCGCCTAACTATGCCATAACAAGTAAGATTAAAACGGCATACCGAGAGGGGGCCCAGAAGCCTACGCTAGGGGGGTGGTTTGACTTTGACAAGTGGCTGGATAGCATAGCTTGCGGTGATTCTGAAATCGTCACGCTCCTATGGCAGGTTATGAATGAAGCCATCAACCCAAACCGAACCAGGAAGAAGATGGTTATCCTGACAGGTAGCGGCAACAACGGAAAAGGGACTTTCCAGGCCCTGCTTGAAAATTTAATCGGCCGTGAGAATGTCAGTAGCCTAAAACCTGATCAGTTTGGCGAAAAGCATTTACTAGCCGCCTTGAGCGGGAAGGTTTGTAATATCGGCGACGATATCACAGATAAGTACCTGGATAGCGTTTCGGACCTGATGAGTGTTGTAACGGGGGACACTATTCAGGTTAACCCGAAGCATCAACAGCCCTATGAGGCGACTTATAGACTGCTTTGCATTTTTTCAGGCAATGGACTGCCCCGAAGTCGGAACCGCTCAAACGGCTGGTATCGTCGCCTGTGTGTTGTTCCATTTAACGCCGACTTTAATGGAGAGGCTGAACGCCCAGAGGTTAAAGAGGTCTTTGTCAAGGACAAAGAGCTGCTGGAGTGGATTTTACACCAAATCCTAAACATGGCCGATTTTGAAAAATTTGTAGAACCTATGGCATCAAAGTTGTTGCTAGCTGAGTACAAGGAGAATAACGATTTTTACTACTCTTTTGTGGTTACGGAGTACATCCTGAAAGGTTATCATGAGTTAGTTCATGTTCCCTTGCCGATTGTGAAAATGTGGCTAGAGGAACACGTAGAGAATGAAGGGGTCAAAAGTGCTAACTTGTGGGGATTTGGTAAGAAAGTCGTGGAGGTGCTTAACAGGGAAACGGAAGGCACCTACGAAATAAAAAGTGGTCACGTCAGAGAGGAAGATTATGCCGTTTTGGACCCGCTGGGGTTTTACCGAGATAGGTTACAAAACAAACCCAAGGGGGTACGCCTAAAAGGTGACCAAGGTGACCAAGAAGTGACCGAGATTTTTTAGTTGGTCACCCAGTAGAACCCTTGCCACGACTGACTTTTACGGCACTAGGTGACCAAGTGACCAAGATTTTTATTTATATATATAGGGAAAGTATATATAGCTATATATAAAAAATAGAACTAATTTTTTTCAATCTTGGTCACCTCGCTTTTTTGGGGCTAAAAACCCTTGATACTGCTGGTTTTTGAGGTGACCAATTGTTTTTTAGAAGTTGGTCACCTCAAGGAAAGTTTACATAATTTTAGACAAAAAAGGAGAATCGAGACGATGACAGAGACAGATTTTTTGGGGCAAGAGCTGGAAAACATGGATCGGCAAAGAGCTATTTATATGGCTGACGACACCCCGGTTACGGATGAGGATATTCCAAAACTGCTAGAGATTGGGGCAAAGTTGCGAGCGACTGATACCAGCTTAAATGTATATGAACTCTATAAGCACCCAGAAGCCAGAGCCAAGCTCTTTGCACAAATTACCGAGGCTTGCTATATGGCTCTAGGTAAAACACCGACACAAGCCCAGCGGTTAATCTTTGGTGAGTATCTGGAGGGGCAATTTAAGACCACTATGCAGAAACTCGTCAACCAAACCGATACCCAAGCCCTGGGTGAGCTTATCGAAGTTCTGGAACTTGACGGGGCACAGCGGGAACAGTTTGCAAAAGATATGGCGGTAAGTGGGCTATTAGCTAGAAATGAGGTGGACGAATGACCGAGCGGACTTTTAGCTATACCTTTGCCTATCGCCCTGATATGCTAGCCTTTAAGAATGGCCTGGTCGGCTATTTTGTGGGCAGTCACGAGGGGCTGACCTATGCCATTGACTACGGCAAGGGGAAAGTATCGGTGACCTATGAGCATGACAAAGACCTATCAAGCGACTTGGAGCGAATAGCTAGGGCTTTTGATAGCAAACAGAAATAGACAAATATAGACAGATTGGAGGGGGAATATTGAAAATCGAAAAGGACTTTATTTATTTTGAAAGAAATGGTAAAATAGATTTAGTAATAAAGCCAGAGTTTGGAAGTATCACTTTAAAAATCCAGGATGGTGTAGTTACTGAAGTCGAGACAATCGATAGGAAAAAATATAAAAAGCTGACTTAACAAGGATTTAAGAGGCGACAAGGTATAGGAATATCTTGCCGTCTCTTTTTGTTTTTAATAAAAGTTTGGAGGAATAAAAATGGTAGATTATAAACGTATGCTTGAAGAAGCGAACGCAAAAGGCATCAAGGCTTATGGAGAAGAAGCTTGGGAAAAAGCTAAAAAGAGCGGCCAAACTTTTGAGGGAACGACCCCAGACCCTAGAGAGGTGGGGCTAGGAGAGAATGACCCGTGGACGTTACTTACTAACGAGATAGCGAAAAAATTTGAAAATCCGTTAGATGGGTACTCAAATGCCAAACGTGCTGAAGAGATATTAGAGTTAGAAAATCATGCTCAGATATTAGTAAATGAATTTAATAACTGGGTCAAAAATTTAGAACAAAATAACGATTACAGCGAAGAAGGGAAATATAATCTTTATCAAGCCAAGCGGCGTGAGACTGAAATCCAACTAAAGGAGCTTGGAGACCGTCAGCATGAGCTCCAAGTTGAAATTGGAAAAACTCGCTATAATTCAATGGAGAAGGCATTCGCAACCTTAAAAAGCGAGTTGAAGCCGTCTGACTTGTCTGCCGGTGACATTGCTTATATCACATCATTATTAGAGAAAGACAATAGTCAACAAGCAAGGGTTGAACTAGCTAGTGAATACAACTATCATTTATCAGCATTGAAAATTATAAATGCTTATCGGAGTAAAAATAACCCTACCGATCATGAGATTTTGCATCCATTAGAAAATCAGTTACGTTCTAAACCTAGCTTATATAGATTAACCGAGTTTAGAATGGGTGGTTTAGGACGCTATACCCATCAAGTCTTAAGAAATTTGAATAATAAGATTATCCACGGATTCGAGACCGAAGGCACGGGTAAAATTGTATGATAAACCGTCATACGGTAAAAAAGAGAATAGGGAAATTAATTGCCAACCAACCCGATTATCGGAAGTACCCGGATTTTGATGAAATGATTCAAACGTTACAAAAAGGTGAAGCGATAGATTGGGAAAAGTATCGGGTTACCCCCATTCTTAGAAGTATCATAGAACAATTAGCTGATCAAGGAGGTGAACTAGAATGGATGAGAAACTGACCCCTAAACAAGAAAAGTTTATGCTTGCTTTATCTACCAGCCCTAGTGTTGTGAAGGCGTGTGAGGTGGCGGGTATAGCACGGAGTACAGGGCAAAAGTATTTGAAATCTGTTGTGTTTCGTAAAGCTTGGCGTAATTATAAAAGTGAACTGATGGCCCAGACCACAGCCCAGCTGCAAAACGCTAGCCTTGAAGCGGTGCAGGTTTTGCGGGAAATTATGCTAGATGCTAATACTAGTCCTTATGCTAGGCAGCAGGCCGCCCAGACTGTCCTTTCCATGGCCTACAAATCCCACGAGGTGGAGAGCGTGCAAGAGGTGCTGGAAGAGTATGAAATCAAATTTTCGGAAATGCTAGACCGATAAGAAGTTATGAGATAAAGATTTATTATTTAGAAAGTGGTGATTTTCAGAACGAACAAATACTCTGGATAAACCATAGCAAAAACCCCCGCGGTTTGGCCGCAGGGTAGAAAGTTTCAACAATCTTTCTACCACAGGAGGGGCAACAATGACCACGGAAGAACTAAAACAGAGGTTAGAGGGTATTAAGTGGATTGATAAGGAAATCAGCTCACTCTATCTGGAACTTCAGTATTTGGAAACAGGTCTCTTTAAGCAGACAAGACTAACGCAGACTAGGGTGCAGACTAGCAGGGTAAACATTACGGAAAATCAGTTAGTTGCCCAGTTAACGCTTAAGGAAGATATAACGAACAGAATTAACAGGTTGACTAAAGAACGTATGGAGCTGGTCAGCCTAATTGACAGTCTAAAAACCCCCAAGCATCGATTAGCATTAAACCTTTACTATGTTCAGCAAAAATTAGACATAGAGGCAGGGGAGGCAATGGGCGTAAGTGGACAAACATTTTTTAGATACTTGAGAAAAGCACTTTCTGAACTTGCTGAGGTGTTAGATCATGTAGAATCTGACCATGAAAAGAGCTGAGATTAGTCTGAGGTTGTCACAGGCTACACAGACCAACGAGAACAGGGCAAATCAAGCGACTAGCTAAATATAGGCTACCCCCCTCTAAAATCGCTCTACGGCTTTTATATGGCGTTTGAGAGGGCGACGGATTTTCAAGGGCCCCCTTTTTTCTTGTATATAAAACATTTGTAAAAAACAAGTGTTTCATATTGACAAGTGTTTCAAACAAGTGTATAATAGTGTTAAAGATAAGGAAAGGAGGTAGCCGATGACCACACGGCGAGAACTTGAGAAACTAGCTAAGGCTAAAGGGTTCTACCCAACGGATAAAGGCAAAGGGTCTCATACCCTTTGGGAACATGAGGACGGCAGAACAGTCCTAATCAGCAATCCAAAACAAAAAGACTATAAACCTAAGACCTTAAACAATGTTTTGAAAGTCTTGAACGAGAAATAGGGGTAAGCTCTACCCCTTGCCCTTTTGGGCGGTCATCGGCTAACCAAAGATTATGAAGTACACTTATTTAGCTATTTTTGAGGCAGACCACGAAAACGGCGGTTATACTATCACGTTCCCAGACTTTCCAGGGGCGATTAGTGAGGCAGACACATTGAGCGAGGCGGTTTATAATGCCCGTGAGGTGCTGGAGATTTACGCCCTTATGTTTGAAGATGAGGGCAAGGAGTTCCCAGCGGTATCATCTTTCAAGGCTCTTGCGGATAAGCTGACCAGCGATGATGACATTATCCAAGCGGTAACGGTGGATAGTGAGCTGGTGCGTGAACGTGAGCGGTCAAAAATCGTCAATAAGACAGTAACCTTGCCTAGCTGGTTGGTCGAGATTGGCAAAGAAAGAAAGGTCAATTTTTCCCAGCTCTTGCAAAAGGCAATCCGTGAGGAATTGCAAGTATAAGCCTAGCCCCTAGCTGGGCTTTTTTGCGTGGTCTGAACGCAGATAAACGCAGTAGGTCACAGTAGAATACACTAGGAAACAGTAAAATACAGTAGCAAGAGATGCGTGAGTGTGGTATATAGGCAAGGTGGTCTAACGCCCATGAAGCAAGTCACTTGTGGAGGCGGTGGGTTGCCTTGCCTATCTAACTTTTTTTCATCACAAAAGAAAAGCACCTTGTGAGGTGCTAGTCTCTTGCCTGCTGAACTCGTGAAATTTAATCACCAATTTACTACCCTTTAAGTTTCCTGTATTTGTCAATTTTTGACCATTTTAGCTAAGAATAAAGTCAAAACCCTAGGCTTTTACCCTCTATTTGTCGGTATTTGACACAACCCAGATAACAAAATGCTTTAATCTGATAGTGAAGCACATAAAAAGCCCGTGGTTGCGGGCTTTTTACTTTATCTGAAAATGTTGCTCTTTGAAAAAATTCCCTTTTTAAAAATTTCCTAGAGCTGACTTGTAGAACGTAATGGCTTTTCATTATGGCTTAAAGTCATAATAAGATAACGTCCATTCAACGAGCGTTAGTCAAGTAATCAAGTAGCCTGGACGTTGACGCGGTTGGAGAGAATCACCTTATAGGCGGTGTAAAAACCACCCTTGAAAACGGGTGATTTGGATTTAATCCGTCAACCAACTAATAACTTCTTCACGCGGTTTGCGTGTTTTAGGGTGTTTGGGGTCACGTAAGCGGTAGCCTAGAGATAACATGGTCACTAGACCTTCTTTGTTTTGGTCGATAATGCCTGCTTCTGTCAATAGACGATTGACTTCTTCCTGATGGAAGCCTTCGATAGGACAACTGTCAATCCCTAAAAGAGCAGCACAAGTCATCACATTACCTAGAACGATATAGGTCTGCTTGGCTGTCCAGTCAAACAGAGCCCGTTCATCGTCCGCCATCGCCATATCGCGTGTTTGAAATGCCTTATAAAGCGCCAAACGACTGTTTAGATCAGCTTCGCTAGTTAAGCCTCGTCGCACTAAACTTTGCCGCATGCTCTCGCTATCGTAGCGGGCATTTTTTTCTGCGACCAGAAAAAAGAAGTGACTGGCTGTCTCAAATTGCGGAATGGCTCCCCAAGAAACGGTCTTTAGAGCATCTTTCAACTGACTGTCCAGTTTATGATTATCAATAGCGATAAATCGCCAGCCCTCTAAGCCGACAGAGCTAGGACTTTGGTGAGCGATATCAAGGAGTAGCTCAACGTCTTCCCTCGCTAACTGCTGTTCGCTATAGACACGAACGGCTGTTCGAAAATCACTAGCCGTTCTAATGGCATGTCTCATTTCCTGGTGGTCCATACTATTCTCCTTGTTCTTCTTTAATGGTATCCTCTGTTTCATCCAAGTAACGAATCAGCGTTTTTTCTGTCAAAATATCAGAGTAGGTATAAGACTCGATGGAGGTTTGACCTGTCAATTCATCGGTAAACTCGATGACAAATAAGGAGGGATAAACCTCTGATAGGAGACCTTGCTTAATATTTTCTCGTTTTCTCCCGTTTTCTAAGGTTAATTCGACAATTTGCCCCTCGTGAGCCTTGATGTCTTCCTTGATTTTTTTCATTTTTGCAACGTCTGTAAATGCATCACTCATGTGTTTCTCCTTTTTAATGGTATGTAATATGTGGGAAATCCTTAAGAATGTCGTGGTGTACTGCTTCTAGCCAAAGCTTAGGACTGTTCAAGGTCAGAGCCTTAATGGGCAGGTAGACTGGCTTTGCCCCATCCAAGAAGTCAGCAATCAAGTATACCTTTGGCAAGCGTTTTAAGCTCCCACTAACTTTATAGTAACTCAGCCGAGAGACCCTAGCTAAGGGCACAACTGTAAATTGACCGACGCGATAAGAAATCAGGTGTCCCTTGTAGATGAGCAAACCAAACTGATGGTCAATAAAGCTAGCCCTCGTCTCAAGAGCAGATATTTGACCGTTTAATTCAGGAAACTGATTGAAAAATTGGGCATAATTCTTTTGGTTAGCAAGAATAATTTTCCCAGCCCAGACTAATAAGCCCAGTCCAAGCACGGTAAAAACTGCCATAGACATGTAGCCTATGTTATCAGCCTCTTGCCGTTCAGTAACAAATACCCATAAACAGGTACCTAGTAGCACCACTCCCTTGATCAAGTATTCGTAGATACCGCCCAACAATCGCTTTTTCACTGGTTTCTCCCCTACCTATTCTCTTCATAAGGTGCGATACTAGAAAACTTGTTGTATTCTTTTTGGAAAATCAATTTAACGGTTCCCCTGGCTCCTGCTCGGTTTTTTTCCAGAATAACTTCAATGATATTATCGGGTAGCCTGTCATTACCGTCCGCGTCTTTGTTATCGCGGTCATAGTAATCATCGCGATAAAGAAAAGCAACGATGTCCGCGTCTTGCTCGATGGACCCCGATTCGCGGATGTCAGATAGAACTGGGCGTTTGTCCTGCCGCTGCTCAACCCCACGAGAGAGCTGACTGAGGGCGATAACAGGAACTTTTAATTCCTTGGCTAAGATTTTCAACTGGCGAGAAATATCTGACACTTCCTGTTGGCGGTTTTCAGGTCGTGTACCCGTAATCAACTGCAGGTAGTCAATAACAATCAGTCCCAAGGGCTGTCCTAACTCTTGAGCCAGTTTGCGGGAACGTGCTCTGATTTCTGTAATCTTAATCCCTGGGGTATCGTCAATGTAAATCGGTGCCTTGGCAAGATTGCCCATGGCTATGGTGACATTTTGCCAATCTTGGTCAGTCAGTTGCCCTGTCCGCAAACGATGGGCATCAACCACACCTTCGGAAGCCACCATCCGGTCGACCAAGCTCTCTACGCCCATTTCCAGCGAGAAGATAGCGACGGGCTGATGTTGCTTGGTACCAACGTTTTGTGCGATATTGAGGACGAAGGCGGTTTTTCCGACTGCAGGACGTGCCGCAAGGATGATGAGCTGATCGGGATGCAAACCTGTGGTAATCTTGTCCAAGTCCCGAAAACCAGTTGGCAAACCAGTGACATCACTTGTCTGATTAGCACGCACCTCAAGATTTTCGTAATTTAGTGCCAGAACATCAGCGATTCGTTTGAAGCCACTGCGATGATGGTGTTCACCGACATCAACTAGAGCTTTTTCAGCCTCTGCTAATATTTCCTCAGGTGACAGACTGCCATCGTAGGCCTGATTAACCGACGCGGTAAGCCGATAGATGATTTGCCGAAGCATAGCCTTTTCAGCAACGATTTGGGCATAGTAGTCAACATTGGCTGATGTGGGAACGCTATTGACTAGCTCTGCGATGTAGGTCAGGCCACCGACAGCCTGTAAATCACCCTGATTATCCAAAATTGACCGGACTGTGGTTGCATCGATGGCTTCGCGACGGTCACTCAAGGAAAGCATGGCTTGAAAAATGATACGGTGAGCAGGCTTATAGAAATCCTCTGGATTGATGAATTCATGCACCCCGACCAGTTTATCAGGTGCAATAAAAAGAGCGCCCAAGACAGATTGCTCAGCTAACAAGTCTTGGGGTTGTACCCGCATTTCTTGAAATTCTGTCACGAGGACACCTCCTGTTTAGATGATTTAAGCTTCTTTGATGTGCAGCTTGATTTGCCCATCAACGTCTTTGTGAAGTTTCACAGGGACTTCGATCAAGCCGATAGCACGAATCGGATGGTCTAGTTGAATGCCTCGTTTATCAACAGTCAAACCAAACTGTTTTTTCAGCTCTTCGGCAATTTTCTTGGCAGTGATTGAGCCAAAGGTACGACCGTCTGGCCCAACCTTTTCAGAGAATTGGACACGATGCTCTTCCTTATCCAACTCAGTTTTCAAGCGTTTGGCTTCGGCTAAGAGCTCAGCAGCGTGTTTCTCTTCAGATTTTTGTTTACCTGCTAACTCACCAATCGCTTGATTAGTGGCTTCTTTGGCGAGATTTTTTTTGATAAGAAAGTTTTGAGCGTAGCCCGTAGGAACTTCCTTAATCTCACCTTTTTTACCTTTTCCCTTAACATCTTGTAGAAAAATAACTTTCATACTCGTTACTCCTTGTCTATCGTAATTTCTTCTATTTCGGTTAGTAAAATATCCCTAACTTGTCGTGTAGATTGGCTATCCAACTGGGCGGCTGCCACATTGAAGTGACCGCCACCGCCGAGGCGCTCCATCAGGCGCTGCACGTTGATATCTTTTTTACTGCGCGCAGAAATAGCGACAGTGCCATTCGCTGTTCTGGTGATGACGAAGCTGGCTTCGATACCAGCCATCTCAAGAAGGGTATCTGCTGCTTTGCCTGTCTGAGTATTGGTATAGACGACATTTTCATCACCTGTAGCGATAATGACCCGCTGACCGACGAGCTGCCCTGCCATAATCAGCTGGTTTATTTGACGGTATTCGTCAAAGTTTTGAGCGGAGATTGTCTGAATAGCGACGCTATCGCTACCATATCGGCGCAAGTAACTCGCCACATCAAAGGTACGGCTGGTTACTCTGGCAGAAAAATTCTTGGTATCCAGCATGATGCCTGCCATTAAAACGCTAGCCTGCAAGCGACTAATCGGTTTAGGGGCGTTTTGAAACTGAATCAGCTCGGTGACGAGTTCACTGGCTGAACTAGCTCCTGTTTCGATAAAACTAAGGCTGGCATTGTCAGGGAAGTCCTCATCTCGGCGATGATGATCCACGATAATCACCTCACGAAACTGCCGATAAAACTCTTGAGATAAGGTCAGCGCGAGTTTTGAATGGTCAACCATAATTAAAAGCGAACGCCGTTTAAGGTGACCAAAAGCTTCTGCCAGTGTTAGTAGTCGTGTGCTCTCGTCATGTTTTAAATAGCTGATAGCCCGCGCTACATCATCGGTCATGCTCTCTGGGTCATACACTGCATAAGCCTCATCAATCACCTGTGACGCAAAAACCTGCATACCGACACTGGCAGCTAAAGCATCCATATCCGTCTGCTTATGCCCAACGACAAACACATTATCAGCATGCTTGATTTTCTCTGAGATAGCAGACATCATCGCCCTGGTGCGTGTCCGAGAGCGTTTGACGGTAGAGGTGCTACCGCCACCAAAATACTGCACATCTTTATCTGGCAGGTTCTCTTTGACGACAACTTGGTCACCGCCTCGAACCATGGCAAGGTTAAGGTTATTTTGAGCCACTCGACCGATATCCTGATAATCGTGACTACCATAAGCAATTCCGATACTCAGCGTTAAGCCTAGTTCAAGCTCCTTTGCTGCCTGACGAAATTGCTCCAGCAAGGCAAACTTTTCCTCAATTAACTCCGTCAAGACCAAATAATCTGTGAACAAGTAGAACCGATCCATTTCGGTTCGACGATAGAAAATCTTCTTTTGATTGGCAAAATCAGAGATAAAATTCGCCACAAAACTGTTGATTTGTGACACCTCTGCATCAGCCAAATTGTCCGTCATGTCATCATAGTTATCAACAGAAACAACCGCGATAACCGGACTAAACTCGCTCAAGATTGGTGCTTGAACCTCTGGTTGGTAGGTGTGCCAAAAGTAAAGCATCCCTTTAGCACTATCCGTCGTCACCATCAGGAGGGTGTCCCCAAGTTTAACAGTTCCTTGATGGTTATGCCTAAACAACTCAAGGACACTGTTGGCATCAAAGTCACCGTCTTCTGTGGTCAATAGCAGAGCAGCATAGGGATTGAACCAGGTCACATGTTGATGGTCTTCAGAAAACTGAACCACACCAACGGGCATCTGATCCAGCAAAGTGGCTAAGTTATCCTCCATTTGATCTGCTATCCGTTCAACTTGTTCATTTTCAGACAAATCATAGCTGAACTTTTGGTACAAAGATAAACCGACCAGAGCAATCATAACTCCCAGCAACAAGAAGAAAAACCAAATAGATTGCCCAACCAAGACATGACCCAAAGCCAATACGCCATAGCAAATCAAACCAATCATGATGAGATGGTTCTTATCAAATCGAAATTTTTTCATGTTAAACCTCTTAATGCCTTATTATATCACAAAAAAGCTCTAAAGGATAGCAATTTTAGATTGGGAATGAAGGACCGTAGAGACGGTATGGCAACCATGCCAGGATACCTTAAAGATAGGCAAAGCAAGTCCGATGAATGTCGGTGCTATTATACGGATTTACTAAGTTATCATGAGGTAGTAAAGTGGGTTGCTTGACGATTAAGGTTCTTTTAAGGAAGAAGGCTTATCATTAACTCATCTTTTTCATAAATCTCCTAGTTAAAGCCCAGCAATTTGCTGGGCTTTAACGTTTTTTCTACTCAAAACGTCAAAATTTTGCTACAATAATATCCAGCAACTGAAAAGGAGTATGAACGAATGACACGTTTACAAGATGATTTTTACAAGAGTGTTAACGGTGAGTGGGAAAAGACAGCTGTGATTCCAGATGACAAGCCAACGACAGGTGGCTTTATGGATTTGCACCTGGGCATAGAAAAGCTCATGCTTGAGACTACGGACAAGTGGTTGGCAGGTGAGGATGTGCCGACAGATCCTATTCTGCAAAACTTCGTCAAGTTCCATCGCTTGGCGGCTGATTTTGACAAACGTGAGGCTGATGGTGTGGCGCCAGCCATGCCCCTGATCGAGGAAATTCGTGCCCTCAACTCTTTCAAAGCCTTCACTGATAAACTAGTAGACTTTGAGTTTGCAGGTAAGCCCAACCTCCTGCCGTTTGGGGTATCGCCTGACTTTATGAACGCCCAGCACAATGTCCTTTGGGCTTATGGTATGGATACCATTCTCCCAGACACAACCTACTATGAGGACGGTCATGAGAAGGGAGCGGAGTTGTTGGCGAAATGGCGGAGCTGTCAGGAAGAGCTCCTACCTCACTTCGGTTTTACAACTGAGGAGATTGCCGATATGCTGGACAAGATCATCGCCTTGGATGCCAAGATTGCCCAGTATGCCCTATCAAACGAAGAGTCAGCCAAGTATGTGGAGCACTACCACCCTTACGACTGGGCAGACTTTACCGCTCTGGCCCCAGAGTTGCCACTGAATAGAGTGTTCACAGAGATTTTGGGGCGTTTGCCAGAGCAGGTTATCGTGCGCGAGGAGCGTTTCTGGACAGGCTTTGCTAAGGAATTTTATTCAGAAGCCAACTGGCCAGCCCTCAAGGCAAGTCTCTTGAGTTTGGCGGCGCAACAGTACACCAGCTACCTAACAGACGATATCAGGGTCTTAGCGGGAGCTTATGGGCGTCACCTCTCGGGGACGCCACAAGCCATGGACAAGAAAAAAGCAGCTAGTTACCTGGCCCAAAGTCCTTATAGCCAAGCCATCGGTCTCTGGTATGCGCAGCATTACTTCTCGCCAGAAGCTAAGAAGGACGTTGAGGACAAGGTGAGAACCATGATTGCAGTTTACAAGGAGCGCCTAGAGACCAACGACTGGCTCAAGCCCGAGACTCGTGACAAGGCCATCGCCAAACTCAATACCATCGTGCCACACATCGGCTACCCAGAAAAACTCCCTGAGACCTATGCGCAAAAAATCATCGATGAAAACAAGTCTCTAGTCGACAATGTTCAGAAATTAGCAGAGATTTCTATCCGTCACGGTTGGAGCAAGTGGGATAAACCTGTTGACAAGTCCGAGTGGCACATGCCGGCTCACATGGTCAATGCCTACTATGACCCTCAACAGAACCAGATTGTTTTCCCAGCGGCAATCTTGCAGGCGCCGTTTTATAGTTTGGAGCAGTCTTCCTCAGCCAACTATGGGGGGATTGGTGCGGTCATCGCGCATGAGATTTCCCATGCCTTTGATACCAACGGTGCCAGCTTTGATGAGCATGGGAGTTTGAAAAACTGGTGGACAGACGAGGACTACGCGGCCTTCAAAGAGCGGACAGACAAGGTTGTCGCTCTCTTTGATGGTCAGGATTCTCACGGTGCCAAAGTCAATGGCCAGCTGACGGTGTCTGAAAACGTGGCAGACTTAGGAGGTCTTGCCTGTGCCTTAGAAGCTGCCAAGAAAGAAGCTGACTTCTCAGCGGCAGACTATTTCACCAACTTTGCCACCATCTGGCGTTTGAAAGCTCGTGAGGAGTACATGCAAATGCTGGCTAGTGTTGATGTCCATGCCCCAGGTCACTTGCGTTGTAACTTGCAAGTACCAAACTTTGCTGAATTCCATGAGACCTTTGGGGTCACACCAGCAGATGGTATGTGGCGTGATGAAGCGGATCGTGTGATTATCTGGTAGTCATTGACGAGTGTCTTGTCAGTGATTGACGGTAATGATGTAAAAGTGACGAGTCAAACGATTCGCCACTTTTTCGTTGTTAGATTCGTTGTTATAATAGTTCTCTTAATTGGTCGACATCTTCCTGCGTGGTTGACCAGCTGGTTGTTAGGCGGATGACGGTACGGTTATCATCATAAGGTTCCCAGATGGTATAGACCATTGACTCAGCGAGCTTGCTCAGCTGGCTATTGTCGATGATCACAAACTGCTGGTTTGTCGGAGAATCGATGTAAAGGTGGTAGCCTTTTTCAAGGAGAATCGTTCTGACTTGTTCAGCGAGTTTGATAGCGTGACGCCCAATAGTTAGGTGTAAGTCATCAGTAAACAGGCGATCAAATTGAACACCAAGAACTCGCCCTTTTGCGAGAAGAGCGCCGTGTTGCTTGACGATACTGGTGAAGTTTTTCGGCATGGGCTGTCTGGTAAAGACTAAGGCTTCACCTGCTAAAGCACCGATTTTTGTGCCGCCGATGTAAAAGACATCACAAAGCTCTGCTATTGTCGGCAAATCGACATCTGTCTCGGTCACGGCTAAGCCATAGGACAAGCGTGCGCCGTCAAGAAAGAGCGGTAAGGTGTAGTGACGACAGATTGAAGCGAGGGCTTCTAACTCCGCTTTGGAGTAGAGTGTGCCATACTCTGTCGGATGTGAGATGTAGACCATACCTGGTGCTACCATGTGTTCTTTGGCATCATCTTGGTAAAACTGTTCGAGATAGGCCTTTAGTTTATGGGCAGAGAGCTTGCCTTGTTCGTGAGGGATTGTTAAGACCTTGTGACCAGTATACTCAATCGCGCCTGCTTCATGGGTGTTAATATGCCCAGTGTCAACAGTTACAACCCCCTCATAGGAGCGAAGGAGGCTTGCGATGGCAACTTGGTTGGTTTGTGTTCCTCCTGTTAAAAAGAATACGTCTGCATCTGGTGATTGGCAGGCCAGCTTGATTTTCTCAGCTGTTCGTTTGGTGTAGTAATCTGTCCCGTAGCCAGCTAAATTTTCAGTGTTTGTTTCTAACAAGGCTTTGAGTAGCTCGGGGTGAGCCCCTTCGTTATAATCATTTTCAAAATGTAACATGGTATCTCCTTTTGTGTTAGGACTAGCTTATCATTTTTTAGTTAAAAAGCAAGATTTTTTTGTCACTGATGGAAGAGAATGTCAGTGTCGGAACCACTTCATGGGCTATTTTTCTTTTTATCTTGCTGTGGTATAATGGTATAAAGGAGACTCTATGTACGACTATATCAAAGGCACACTGACCAAAATCACCGCCAAGCACCTCGTGGTCGAGGCTTATGGCATCGGCTACCTACTTCATATCGCCAATCCCTACCGTTTTTCAGACCGTGTTGGTCAGGACGTCCAGCTTTACCTCTATCAGGTGGTGCGTGAGGACGCCCAGCTCCTCTACGCTTTTGCCAGCGAAAGTGAGAAAGAAGTCTTCCTCAACCTCATCTCGGTCACAGGGATTGGACCAACCACCGCCCTCGCCATCATCGCAGTGGACGACAATGACGGGCTGGTCGCCGCCATTGACAGCAGCAACATCACCTACCTGACCAAGTTCCCCAAGGTCGGCAAAAAAACTGCCCAGCAGATGGTGCTGGACTTGGCTGGTAAGTTTGAGCCTAGGGCTACTTCGGCTGACGCCAATAGCAGAGCTGCTCTGCCATTGACCCCAGAAAACACCGCTCTTGAAGAAGCTATAGAGGCTCTCCTCGCTCTGGGCTATAAGGCGGCTGAGCTCAAGAAAATCAAGACCTTCTTTGACGGCACGACCGATACAACGGAGAACTACATCAAGAGTGCGCTTAAGATGCTGATGAAATAAGAAAAATGAGTAGGACAACCTGCTCATTTTTTCAGTTTATCCAGTTCTTCTCGTGCATTGGTTAACATCTTGTCTTCGCCTGTCAGTTCGAGTAAGGCTAGCCCCTTGTCGATCAAATCGCGGTCATCACGGCAAATGCCCAAGCGAACCTGCGCAAACCCTAGCTGGTCATAACGCTTGGTCTCACGAGCTAAGTCTTCAATCATCATCGTCAGTCGTTCACAGTCCTTGATGAGGTTGTTATAGAGAAAAATACTGGAAAGGTTGGCAAGGAGAGCGTATTTTAGGTCGTTGATGTTACGGTAATCCTTGTATTTTTCGAGACTGACAAGCAGTTTATCAGTTGTGACAATAATCGTTTCTAAAGGAAAGGTAAACAAAATCACACCAATCATTTTCAAGTCTCGTTCATACCAAGTATCTTGCTTAGCAAGTTCGTCCCAGATTCTTTTAGTAAGCTGTTGTAGTTCTTCAGAAGGATTTAAAAAACCTTGCTTGCGAACTAAGAGGGTCACATTGATTTTATCTAGGAGTTTTTTTATGGGAATATCATGGTGAGTTTTTAGATGTTCTTCACACAGGCATTTTATCTGGTAGAGTTCTGTGTTATCTGCTATTGATTTATAGTTATAAACTCTCTCAAAGATATGCTCTCTTTGTCGTGGTCTATAGTGGTTACAGATATAGCGGAATTCCTCTAAACTCATGTTGATTTGATCAAGGAGAAAAATCACGTTTTCAAACTTAGGGACAACTATGCCACTTTCTATCTTGGTCAGTGTGGTTCTCGAAATCATATCGCCACAAACTTGAACTTGGGTTAAACCTTTTGATTTTCGAATTTTTTTATAGATATAGCCAAAATCATGTCTCATAAAATCCTCCTAAAATAAAAAGTGAAAAAAGTTTACATTTTAATCGCTTATCTACTTTTTATTGTATCATAAAATAAAGAAAAGGAGGAAAAATGAAAAACTTGATATTAGCTAAACTAATTATTACTACCTGTCTAATTGCTCCAGTTTTAGCCCTAGATTGGACGTGGTTAATATTGCTTTAATGCTTTACGGCAAGCAGTATTATAAATAGATAGAATCGAGGTGAGTCCGATGGATTAACTAACAGTTAATGTGTGCTAAAAAACGAACAAAATGTTATAATACGTAAAGGAGAATTGATGATGAAAAATTGGAAAAAGAAACTAATGACCTTGACTGCCCTATCTTTGCTTGGCTTAGGAACTGCTCAAGTTATTCAGGCAATAACCTTCAGCAATGGTCCTAAGTGGGTAAGAAGTACAGAGCAATTACAATTGCGCTATTTTGGGGAAGCCTATACGAAAGCAGCACGAGGTGCTGCAAGAGGAATTTATAAAAGAGATGGTAGGGTCGTTGGTTCCGTAACTGCTCTGGTACCATCTTGGTCTGATGCCGCAGAAGATTATCAGACAACCTATGTTTGGGATTCGTTAATTTCAGGTCGGCGTTACGTCACTCAATTTTATGCTCAATGGTGATGAACATCTATATCAAGAGCGATTATAGAGTGGGCTCTAATTCGCTGATTTTATCAGCTTTCACAGCCCTACTCAACTGTGCGGAGGTGGGACGACTCATTGAATTCTGACGAATGACCGATTTTTGTCCCACTCTCATCTGTATTATCTAATGGGATGGATTGAAAATGGAGGAATTCTGGATGAGATATATTTATCGGCTACTCATTGCCAGGCGTTGGTATATTTTTGTGTCAATTATCTTATTAGGTTTTGTCATGAATTTTTTGACATTTTATGAGTCTAGTCGCTTATTTCGTTACGCACCGCAGTTGATAGGGTTATATCATAAGCGTAGTGATAATGACTATGAAATCATTCATCTACCTTACACCATCAACCAGAGGATTATCCCAAATTCTTCAGAGGAAACAGAAGAATTTTATAACATTATCAAAGAAACTTTTTTTGACAAAGATATTAGTGAAACTCTCTACTACAATAAATGGGGATATATAGAAGGGGGAAGTCTAGAACAGTTGACCTTTGAAGAATTCAGGGAAAAATCTTCTTTTGCAAATTCAGGTACACTTGATGAGTTATTTTTAGATGATTTACTTGTCAGAAATACGTCAAAATCCACTTTAAGTGCCGTTACTGAAAAATTCAAAACGCTTAATATAAACATGTCGTTTGAGTCACTTAACCAACGTTTATCGGCAGAAGTGAACTATTATGTTGTCAACTTTTTATTCGGGCTAGGGGCAGCTCTATTTATTCTGATATTTGTATTAGCGCTGCTCTATTGGCTGATACAAACAAGCTTAAACCTCTATCAAGATGACATCAGATTATTAAGTATTGTTGGAGCAAATAAGCAAGACATTTGTATTGGCTTTTCGTTATTACTATTTAGCCCAATTTTTTTAGCCTCTATCCTAGTTATCATTTTTGCACATGCCATTGGCTTTGGTGCGATTGCCTACGATTATATTTATTTACTTTGCTTCAATGCTTTTGTGCTAAGCTTGATTTACTTTATTGTAAAAAGTCAACTAAGAAAGTCTCTAAATGCTTGAATTGATATCATAGAGGAGCTAACAATGGCGTATGTGTTTTGGACAATCATTAAAAAACGCTGGTATGTTTTTGGTATCATGGGTCTGTTTACCTTTATCACGACCGTTCTATCGTGGAACAATACCAATCTATTGTTTACCCAATTACCCTATATCATTCAGCTTCATGACAAATCATCAACCGATGTTTATGAAATTGTGGCAATTCCTCATGCTGAATCAGACGGTCTTATCATAACCAACACCTCTAGCGAAAGGCAACAATTTATTGGGTTGCTAGAGACCACGTTTTTTAGCAATAAGAGTGTAGATAAACTGTATAGAGACAAACAAGGGTATTTGGAAGGCGATAAGGGATTGGCTGAAATGCCTAAATTAGAGCAGTCCGAACTTTCACAGATGCTAGCAGGACATATTTTTCAACCAGAATTTTTTGACGATTTATTAGTGGCAAATACATCTCCCGAACACTTAAAACAAGCTGAGTTGTTAGCTGAAAAACTAAGAATTAACTTGATGTTTACCTCTCTTAAAAAGCGATTTCAGAGTGAATTAAGGTATTACGGTGGCGGAGCTCTCTTTGCTCTGTTGGTCAACGTGCTGGCATCTGGCTTTGGCTTATTACTGATTTACTGGCTTATCCACTCTCTGTTCATCATCTGTCAAGAGGATATTCGATTATTGAGGATTATTGGCTTATCCAAGTCTCAACTGCATCGGTACTTGCTGATACTGGTGCTAAGCGCTCCAATGTTTGGAATTTTCCTATCGTTATTATTTATTCACAGCATTTCTGTTGGTCGTACGATACTCATTTGGGATTATATCTATCTATTTAGTTACCAGTTTTTGATCGGACTTATAATATCAAAACTATTGTCAAGTCAACTAAGGAGGTTTCTCGATGCTTGAGTTGTCATTACAAAGGAGCTAGCTATGGCGTATGTGTTTTGGACAATCGTTAAAAAGCGCTGGTATGTTTTTGGTATTATGAGCCTGTTCACCTTTATCACGACCGTTCTATCGTGGAACAATACCAATCTATTCGTTGAAAATTTGCCAAGGCTTATAGCCCTTCATCAGAAATCGTCCGATGATATTTATGATGTCTTTGTGATGCCGCAAACAGACACTGATGGTCGTATACTGCCGAATACGGCTAGCGAGCGCCAGCAGTTGATGGTTTTGCTGAAGGAAACGTTTTTCAAAGATACTTCCGATAATCGTTTGTACAAAGGGAAACGAACCTATTTGAAAGGTGACCAAAGCATTTCGGAAATGCCGATTCTGTCAGAAGCCGAGTTGTCAACGCAACTAGCAAACGAGCTTTATCACCCGACGTTTTTTGCTGATTTATTAGTGACCAATGTTGACCAGTCACAACTAAAGAGATTAGAAAAGGCGGCAGGTCGCTTAAATGTGACGATGATGTTTACATCCTTGAGAGAGCGAGCGGCATCAGAAATCGGCTATTACGGTGGCGGAGCTCTCTTTGCTCTGTTGGTCAATGTGCTGGCGTCTGGCTTTGGCTTATTACTGATTTACTGGGCAGTTGTTTCTGTCATGACAATTTGCCAAGAGGATATCCGCCTACTTCGTGTAGTGGGACTGTCGGCTACTCAACTGCATCGACAATTGGTGTTGTCAGTCACGGTCTTGCCGACCTTGGGGTTTCTGCTAGCGCTGATTAGCATCATAGTGATTTTCCCATGGCGAGAGTTTTTGATATGGGATTCCCTTTATCTATTTGGTTATCAATTGCTAGTACTTACCATCGTTTCAAAATTAATCAAAAACCAACTAAGGAGGTTTCTCGATGCTTGAGTTGAAACAAGTTAAAAAATCCTATAAGGACAAGCAGATTTTTTCAGGCATAGACCTGACAGTTGAAGCGGGTCAAATCGTGTTGCTGATGGGTAAGTCCGGCATTGGGAAGTCAACCCTGCTGGATATGATAGCTGGGGTAAAATCAATGGATGATGGCAGCTATCATTACCGTGGCAATGAGATTTTTTGCCAAGATGATAAGCAGATGAGCCGTTTTCGTAACCGTCATATCGGCTATATCTTACAAGATTTTGCCTTAATTGACGACTACACCGTGCTTGAAAACTTGTTGTTGCCTGCCTTGTATCGTCGTTCAGCAGACACATCAAGCCTTGAAGACAAGGCTCGTCAATTAGCCGACCAATTTGAGGTATCAGATGTTCTGGATACTAAGGTCAAGCGCATCTCGGGCGGTCAAAAACAGCGGGCAGCCATTATCCGCAGTATTCTTTTGGACCCAGATATTATTCTTGCCGATGAGCCGACTAGCAATCTTGATGCAGACAACTTTCAGCTGGTCATAGAGTTATTTAACACCTTAAAAGCCGACGGGAAAATCATCATCATCGCCACCCACGATGACCGCTTGACAGCCATAGCCGATAAGGTTTACCAGATTAGCGATCACCGTTTGAAGCTGATGACACAAGGGGGCTCAGATGATGCATGAGTGGCGGATTCGCTTACTTAACCTCTATACCAGTTTGTTGATGAGTATCTTTTTTCACTGGAAAGAACCAGTAGAAGGTCTGCTTTGGCTGAGCGCCCTTTATCTGCTAAACCTAATCTTTTTTTACATGATGATGTTGTCAAAGCGAAAAGAGTTTCGCATTCATCACCTGTTAGGCAGACCGCACCACCAGCTACTAACGGCATCATTTCTCAGTCAACTCAGATGGCAGTTACTGCCCGTCCTTATCTGGGAGGTTGGGTTGTTCTTTATCCTTCCCAGCGACTTTTTTCGCGTTGTCGGTTTATTATTGTTTATTATCGGCGCTATATTGGCCAAACACCTCATGTTAGAGTATATTCTAAAGCACTGACAGTTCATCAGGTGCTTTTTATGTTATACTTATCCCATGGAAAAAACACGTTGTTCTTGGGTGAAAATCAGTAACCCTCTTTATGTTGCTTATCATGACGAGGAGTGGGGACTCCCTCTCCACAACGACCACAAGCTTTTTGAGCTGCTCTGCCTAGAAACCTATCAAGCAGGGCTGTCTTGGGAAACTGTTCTTAACAAGCGTTCGGCTTTTCGCTCAGCTTTTCACGGCTACGCCGTGGACAAGGTGGCCCAGATGACCGACGAGGAGCTGGACCGTCTGCTGGTCAACCCAGACATCATCCGTCACCGAGCCAAACTCTATGCCACACGGCAAAATGCTCGGGCTTTTCAGCGAGTGCAGACTGAGTTTGGCAGCTTTGACCGCTACCTCTGGAGTTGGGTAAATGGTCAACCTCAGGTTAATCCTGTCAGTGACTACAGCCAAGCCCCCACTCAGACGACCTTGTCTCAAGCCTTATCCAAAGACTTGAAAAAACGGGGCTTTACCTTTGTCGGACCAGTCTGTGTTTACTCGTATTTACAGGCTGCGGGGTTGGTTAACGACCACGAAGACACCTGTTTTTGCAAAAATACCCAGTGATTACGAATAATTGATTAGGAGGACTTATGAGAGCAGAGCTGATTACCGTTGGAACAGAGCTGTTGACAAGGCAAATCGTCAACACCAACGCCCAGTATTTGGCGGAAAAAATGGCAGAAATTGGCGTAGATGTTTACTTTCAGACAGCGGTCGGCGATAACCGAGACAGGCTGCTGTCGGTGCTTGAACTGGCTAAAAACCGAAGTCAACTAGTCATCCTCTGTGGTGGTTTGGGTCCGACCGAGGATGACTTGACTAAGCAGACCTTGGCTGAGTTTCTGGGGCGAGACTTGATTGCTGATCCAGATGCGATGGCTAAGCTGGACCATTTTTTTGCCAGCCGCCCCACTTATCATCGTACCCCAAACAATGACCGGCAGGCAGAGCTGGTGGATGGTAGTCGTCCCCTGCCTAACCGAACAGGCTTGGCCGTTGGTGGGCTGGTCGAGCAGGATGGGGTGACCTATGTTGTCCTGCCTGGTCCGCCGAGCGAGCTCAAGCCCATGGTGCAAGAACAGCTCTTACCCTTCTTATCCGATGGACAGCGGCTTTACTCCCGTGTTTTACGGTTTATCGGGATTGGGGAGAGTCAACTAGTGACCGTGCTCGCAGACCTCATCGCCAATCAGACAGATCCGACCATCGCTCCTTATGCCAAGACAGGCGAGGTCACCCTACGCTTGTCGACCAAAAGTAGTCGTCAAGAGTTGGCAGATGCTGCATTTGACCAGCTGGAGGCGACAATTCTAGCCCATGAGGGGTTAGCGGACTGTCTCTATGGCTATGGCGAGGACAACTCGCTCGCAGCTGTGGTGGTCAATTTGCTCAAGGAGCGCCAGCTGACCCTGACCGCAGCAGAGAGCCTGACAGGCGGGCTCTTGCAAGCAACCCTAACAGAACAGGCCGGTAGCTCAGCTATTTTCAAAGGTGGTTTCGTCACCTATAGTCTGGAACAAAAGGCGCAGATGCTGGGGATCTCACCTGAGCTGTTACGCCAGCACGGGACAGTATCGGCGGTTTCTGCGGAGGCAATGGCAGAGCAGAGTAGGCGATTGACAGGTAGTGATTTAGGAGTTGCCCTGACGGGTGTGGCTGGTCCAGAAGAGCTGGAGGGACAGAGCGTTGGGACGGTTTATCTGGGGCTTGCAACAGAGTATGGCGTCATAAGTCACAAGTTGACCATCGGTGACCGTGGTAGGCAGCATATCCGTCAGATTGCCGTCTTGCACGCCCTAAATCTCGTTCGTCAGGCTATCTGTTCTGACAAAACTATGGTATAATGAAAAAGTGATTAAAAGGAGACAACATGGCTAAAAAACAGACAAAGAAATTAGAAGATATCACTAAAAAATTTGGTGAAGAGCGTGAAAAAGCGCTAAATAAAGCCCTTGAGCAAATCGAAAAGGATTTTGGTAAAGGTGCCATTATGAAGCTCGGCGAGCGAGCGGAGCAAAAGGTTCAAGTGATTAGTTCCGGTTCTCTGGCCTTGGACATTGCTTTGGGTGCAGGTGGGTATCCCAAAGGGCGGATTATCGAGATTTATGGACCGGAAAGCTCTGGTAAGACAACTGTTGCTTTGCATGCGGTAGCTCAAGTTCAAAAAGAAGGTGGCATCGCGGCCTTTATTGATGCGGAGCATGCGCTCGACCCTATTTATGCTCAAGCGCTGGGCGTTAATATTGATGAGCTGCTCCTTTCTCAGCCAGACTCCGGAGAGCAGGGGCTAGAAATTGCAGGCAAGCTCATCGAATCAGGTGCGGTGGACTTGGTGGTTATTGACTCAGTAGCTGCTCTAGTACCGCGTGCAGAAATTGATGGTGACATCGGTGATAATCATGTCGGCTTGCAGGCTCGGATGATGAGTCAGGCCATGCGTAAACTAGGTGCCTCTATCAACAAAACCAAAACGATTGCTATCTTTATCAACCAGCTCCGTGAAAAAGTTGGTGTTATGTTCGGTAGTCCTGAGACCACACCTGGTGGACGTGCCCTTAAATTCTATGCTTCTGTTCGTCTAGATGTTCGTGGGTCAAGTCAAATTAAGGGGACTGGTGATCAGAAAGACCAGAGCATCGGTAAGGAAACGAAGATCAAAGTTGTCAAAAATAAGGTTGCGCCACCATTTAAGGAGGCTCTTGTTGAGATCATGTTCGGCGAGGGCATTTCACAGACTGGTGAACTTTTGACCATTGCTACGAACTTGGATATTATTAAAAAATCAGGTGCGTGGTATTCTTATAATGATCAAAAAATTGGTCAGGGGTCTGAAAAAGCCAAGGATTTCCTCAAAGAGAACCCTGACATCTTTACAGAAATTGACCGTAAGGTACGACTTCACTACGGTCTGATTGAACCTGAAGAAGGTGAAGACCTGCCTGCCATCGAGACCGAAGGCAAGAAAACGGCTAAAGGCAAGAAAAAAGAAGCTGACGAGGTTATCGAAGAGGAAGATACCCTCTTGGAACTTGACCTTGACGATGACGATATCGATCTGGAGGACTAAAACAAGCCAGTGGCTTGTTTTAGGTCGAGGCAAAAAAATTGAAAAGCCGAGACAAGCCAGTGGCTTGTTTTAGGTTGTGCCATCAGAAGTTGAAGTGACTGTTGTACTTATCTCGGGTTACTGTTAACGTTAAAAAACTGGTTTTTTAGCTTGTCGTAAAAATAGGTCTAAAGACCTACGACCAGTGTCTCAGCTTTGTGTTATAATGGTAGTATGACTTGATAGAAAGGTGGATCAGTAATGATTACGATTTATACCATCTCCAGTTGCACCTCATGTAAAAAAGCAAAAACTTGGTTAAACAGCCACAAACTACCATATAAAGAACAAAATATTGGCAAGGAACCCTTGACAAAGGCAGAAATTCTCGATATCTTATCAAAAACCGAAAACGGTGTTGATAGCATCATTTCGTCGAAAAATCGTTATGTCAAGGCTCTTGATTTGGATGTTAACGACTTGAGCCTCAATCAAGTGATTGAATTGATTCAAGAAAATCCTCGTATTTTGAAAAGTCCGATTTTAGTAGATAACAAACGCCTACAGGTTGGCTACAAAGAAGATGACATTCGCATTTTCTTGCCACGTTCGGTGCGTGATGTTGAAAATTCGGAAGCTCGTTTGCGGGCTGCTTTATAGGTTATTAAAGGTTGGTTGATACAGTGATTCACCCAGCCTTTTTATCTATCAATCTGATTTGCTTAGCTTGGAGAAAAATCGCTAGCAATGTTCGGTGACGAAAGGATAGCATGTCCTTGAAAATATTATAAAAATAAGGTATAATAGTTAATAAAATAAGGAAAGAAGGGGACGTTATGGGATTTACAGAAGATACTGTCCGTTTTCAACTGGATGACGGCAATAAAAAAGAAATTAGCGAGACCTTGGCGTCTGTCTATCGCTCGTTGAGCGAAAAAGGCTATCAGCCGATTAACCAAATCGTAGGCTATGTCCTGAGTGGGGACCCAGCTTATGTCCCACGCTATAACGATGCTAGAAATCAAATTCGTAAATACGAGCGTGATGAATTGGTTGAAGAGTTGGTTCGCTTTTACCTGAAAGGCAATGGGATAGACCTCTGATGCGAGTAATGGGATTGGATGTTGGGTCAAAGACTGTCGGAGTGGCGATTAGTGACCCGCTAGGGTTCACAGCTCAGGGTGTGGAAATTATTCCAATTAACGAGGATAACGGTGAGTTTGGTTTGGATCGCCTAGCAGGGTTGGTTAAGAACTATCAAGTGACCAAGTTCGTCGTCGGTCTGCCAAAGAACATGAATAACAGCCTCGGTCCTCGTGCCGAAGCAAGTCAGGCTTACGGGGAACTCCTTATTGAACGGTTTGGGTTGCCTGTTGATTATCAAGATGAGCGACTAACCACCGTTCAAGCAGAGCGGCTCTTAATTGAGCAAGCAGATGTCAGCCGTAACAAGCGTAAAAAAGTTATTGATAAATTAGCTGCTCAGCTAATTTTGCAGAACTACCTTGACCGGTCTTTCTAGGAAATAAAGGAGAAACTATGTCACATAACCATGAACATGATCACGATGTGATTACCCTCGTTGATGAAGAGGGCAACGAAACCCTCTTTGAAATTTTGTTGACCATTGATGGTCGAGAAGAATTCGGTAAGAACTATGTCCTCCTAGTGCCAGCAGGTGCAGAGGCAGATGAAACAGGTGAGATTGAGATTCAAGCTTACTCTTATACAGAAAATGAGGACGGTACAGAAGGCGACTTATTACCAATCCCTGAAGATTCTGATGCTGAGTGGGATATGATCGAAGAAGTCTTCAACAGCTTTGTTGATGAAGAATAGTAAAAAACGGTCTAGCGCCGTTTTTTATCTGGCTATAACCGATGTCAAGGCTAGCTTATGCTGGTCTTTTTTAGTTAGTAAAAAGCTGAAAAAGGTGATATAATGAAAGATACAAACGGAGCATACAAAATAGGATAAAAGTATTTGGTGAAACCAAATTCCAGAAAACACGTGTAAAAAATGCCTATTGGGTGCTGAGGATAGGCGGGTTGTCCAGACGAGAAATTGGAAATCCGATTATTGGGCTTGAGGCTTGGATAATGCAGGGTGTTGAATGCCCAGTTTTTTAAGTTTGACAGCAAGCTATACAAGAACTACAAATGAATAAGGAGATATGTCGTGAGTGAACATTTTCTAAACCCCGAGGATTGGGACAAATTGCTTGAGGCGCCACTTGCGGAGCGACCAAAGAAAAGATTAAGAGATTACAGAGTGCCCCTATCGTATCAATTTCTCTTGATGCTGTGGAGTACGGTTGTATCTCTCATGTCTTTCGTTCCCCTTTACATCAGTACCTCTGCAGATGGTCTGCAAAGCCAGATTTTTTACATGGCTTGGGGGATTACTCAAGGGCAACTGCCTTATGTTTCGATTTTTAGTCGATCTGGACTTCTTTACAGTGCTTTGGTTGCTGCAACCACATTCCTAGGTGGGCTTCAGTGGATGATGCTAATCCAGCTTGGGTGTTTATACCTATCAGGGATTTACCTGTTTAAACTGGTGTCTTATTGGACAGGGGATAACCGACAGGCGCTGGGGTTATCAGGGATGTTTTACGCAGTCAACGCCGTTGTTGGATTCGGCGGTTTTCTCTCGGTTCAATTGGCCATTCCGTTTGTCTTGATTGGTCTATGGCTATTGGTGACCTATTTAGATGACTGGCGGCGCGATGAAATTTTTATCACTTATGGTCTGGTGTCTGCCTTGGCTTTAGCTTTGGAGCCTCGGACATTAGTGTTTTGGTTGCTCAGTTTTGTCGTTTTCACTGGTTCCAATATCGCTAAAAAACGTTGGGCTAGAGGCTTCTATCAACAATTAGCCATGGTGTTCGGTATCATTTTAATCATCTACCCATTGGCCTATATTGCGGTTAACTTGGATTTGTTGACACCCTATTTTGAGCAAGCCTTTATTGGGAACTTCAGCAGCTTGTCCGACACTGGCACGATGAGTTTTCTGCCTATGGGGGTCAATGCCATCCTTGCCCTTGGGTTGGGGCTATTGACAGGTTTGCTCTTTTTGCCGAAAGTTTTTCGACACATGTCAGAGCAGACTGCCAGTGTTGTTTTGCTGGCGTTGCTGACCTTGAGTTACTTAATTGTGGCCGTACTTGGGGAATCTTGGTCATTTACAGATTTATTGCTGCTACTGCCGTTTGGCCTGTTACTAACAGGTCTGGGCTTGGCTGATGAGAAAACGACTTTGGTAAACAGCCGTTCAGCCCGTCGTCAGAAGTTAGCCTCCTCATCGGTTGGTCTGTTGAAAAGCCATGCTTATCTGCCTGCGGTATTGCTTTTAGTTGGGCTAGTCTGGCGCTTGTCTCCTATCTTGACAGAACAAGCTGTTCAAGCTGAAAGAGAACAGATAGCTCAGTATCTGTCTAGCGAGGTAACTGGTGAGACATCGATCTACGCTTGGGATAAATCCGCGACAATTTATCTGGACAGTCACCTGACCTCGGCAAGCCAGATTCCCATTATCACCGCTTATCCTATGACTCAAACCACTCAGCAACAGGTTGTCGATGAACTGTTGCGAGGACAGGCAAGCTTTGTCATTGTTAACAAGTCCCTTCCTCTCCCTGAACAATTACAGGAGAAGTTGGATAAGGATTATCAACACCTGTCATCACCCCAGTTTACTCATTTTAACTTCTACCAGAAACAGTAAAAATCAATATCTTGTGTCTTTTTAAAAAATAGACCACAAGATATTGATTTTTTTTGCTCTTCTTGCTATAATGGAGAAAAAGTGAATTTGCTAACAAGGTGGGTATCAATATCATGAGACAACTGATGGTTATTAAACGAGACGGCAGGCAGCAATTATTTGATGCAGATAAACTGTATCGGAGTTTAGTAAAGGCCGCGAGGTATTATGAATCTTTTAATCAGGAGCAGTTAAGGGAGTTATGCCAGCAGATTTGTGATGCGGTAGGTCAGAAAATCAGTCAGTCTGAACAAGACAACATCAGTTCAGGCGAAATTCAAACATTATTGTCAGAAACCTTGCAGACGGCTGGTTATGGCGAGCTAGCAGAGAGCATGCTAATATATGCTAGTGAAGAGGCAAGGGCATTTGCAGCAGCGACAGATATGGGGCAGGCGCTCAACCGTTTGGCAACGGCTGATAGTAGCCTTGTCCATGAAAACGCCAATAAGGATGCTCGGGTGTTTAACACTCAGCGGGATTTGACTGCTGGTCTAGTCGCAAAAAGTTTCGGGTTGTCACTCTTACCCCCTCATGTGGCCAAAGCTCATCAACGTGGACACTTGCACTACCATGATTTGGATTATAGCCCCTATACGACTATGACCAACTGCTGTCTGATTGATTTTGCCAATATGCTTGGAAACGGCTTTCGGATTGGTAACGCTGACGTGGAGAGTCCCAAGTCTATCCAGACAGCGACAGCGCAGATGTCTCAAATTATCGCCAATGTCGCTTCCAGTCAATACGGGGGCTGTTCAGCTGACCGTGTCGATGAATTGTTAGCCCCTTATGCTCAACTCAATTATAACAAGCACCGCCTTGAAGGGGAAAAATGGCTAAGCCCTGACCAGGTCGATGCCTACGCCAAGGAAAAGACGGTCAAGGACATTTACGATGCCATGCAGAGCTTGGAATATGAGATTAACACCCTCTTTAGTTCCAACGGTCAAACGCCGTTTGTCTCTCTGGGATTTGGTCTAGGAACCAGCTGGTTAGAACGAGAAATCCAGCGTGCTATCCTCCAAATCCGCTTAAAGGGTCTGGGGCGCGAAGGTCGCACAGCTATTTTCCCAAAACTCATCTATACCCTCAAACGAGGGCTTAATCTGGAACCTGACAGCCCCAACTACGACATCAAGCAACTGGCGCTGGCCTGTGCCACCAAGCGGATGTATCCTGATATCCTATCCTATGATCAGGTGATTGAGCTGACAGGCTCCTTCAAGGTGCCGATGGGCTGTCGCTCCTTTTTGCAGGGCTGGACAGATGAGAACGGTCAAGAAGTCAACTCTGGTCGGATGAATCTCGGGGTGGTCACCCTCAATCTTCCGCGGATTGCTTTAGAGTCTTTGGGTGACTTGTCACGTTTTTGGCGGCTCTTGGAGGAGCGCCTGACCACCGCACATGATGCTTTGGTCTATCGTGTCCAGCGCGTCAAGGAAGCTAGCCCGACAAACGCGCCTATTCTCTACCAGCACGGCGCCTTCGGCCGCCGCTTAGCCGAGAACGATGCAGTTGATGAGGTGTTCAAGAACCGTCGGGCGACCATTTCACTGGGCTACATCGGTCTTTACGAGGTGGCGACAGTCTTTTATGGGGCAGATTGGGAGACCAATAGCAGAGCAAAGACCTTTACCTTGGACATTATCCGCCAGTTCAAGCAGGCATGCGAGACCTGGTCAGATCAGTATGGCTACCATTTTTCGGTCTATTCCACACCATCAGAGAGTTTGACCGATCGGTTTTGTCGCTTAGATGCCGAGCAATTTGGGTGTGTCAAAGACATCACTGACAAGGGGTATTACACCAACTCCTTCCATTACGACGTGCGCAAGAACCCAACGCCATTTGACAAACTGGACTTTGAAAAAGATTACCCAGCAACAGGTGCTAGTGGTGGTTTTATCCACTACTGCGAGTACCCTGTTCTCCAGCAAAATCCCAAGGCTCTGGAAGCCGTCTGGGACTACGCCTATGACCGTGTTGGCTATTTGGGAACCAATACCCCAATCGACAAATGCTACAAGTGCCAGTTTGAGGGGGACTTTGAGCCGACTGAGCGAGGCTTCCAGTGCCCAGACTGTGGCAATACGGATCCCAAAACCGTCGATGTGGTCAAGCGCACCTGCGGCTATCTGGGCAATCCCCAAGCCCGTCCCATGGTCGCTGGTCGCCACAAGGAAATTGTTGCCCGAGTCAAACACATGAATGCCTCTAGCTTATAAAACCTGAAAGGAGCGACCATGAATAATCCCAAGCCCCAAGAATGGAAAAGTGACGAGCTAAGCCATGGTCACATCATGGATTACAAGGCTTTTAACATGGTAGATGGTGAGGGGGTAAGGTGCAGCCTCTATGTATCGGGCTGCCTTTTTCATTGTGAGGGCTGTTATAACGTTGCCACGTGGAACTTTAGGGCAGGCATTCCCTACACGCAGGAGCTTGAGGAGCAGATAATGGCTGATTTAGCCAAGCCCTATGTGCAAGGTCTGACCCTGCTTGGAGGCGAACCCTTTCTCAACACAGGGATTCTCCTTCCCTTGGTTAAGCGGATACGAAGAGAACTGCCTGATAAGGACATCTGGTCTTGGACAGGCTACACTTGGGAGGAACTGCAGCTAGAAACCGAGGACAAGCTAGAACTGCTCCGTTTCCTCGATATTTTGGTTGATGGACGATATGACCGCAGCAAGCGCAATCTCCGCCTACAGTTTCGCGGGTCATCTAACCAACGCATCATTGATGTCCCAACGTCGTTAGCAACTGGTGAAGTTGTCCTGTGGTCGAGGTTGCAGGAGATGGAGTAACCTTTGACGAACCATTGACAATATGGTAAGCTAGAGGTCACATCAAATCAACCACAGAGGAGACAATTATGGGAAAATACCAACTCGACTACAAGGGACAGGCGCAGGTGACTAGGTTTCACGAGAAACATTCGACAGGCAAATCTGATAAAGCCGACAAACTCAAAGACCTGAAGGCCCAGTTTGTCGCTAGGACCAAGAAAGGGAACAAGGGATGAGAATTGGCATTGTTGGCATTGGCGGCATTTGCCAGAAAGCCTACCTGCCCTACCTGCGGCAGCTGACGGGGGTGGAGTGGCATCTCTTTACCCGCAATCAAGCGGTACTGGCAGAGACAGCTAGCCTCTTTGGAGTAGCCAACATCTACCAAGCCATAGAAGACTTGCTGGCGGTGGAACTGGATGGGGTCATGATTCATGCAGCGACGGTGGCGCACGTGGAGCTGGCTAGTCAGTTTCTGCGGCGGGGGATTCCTGTCTACATGGACAAGCCTTTGGCAGAGGACTACGAGGCGGCGCGCCAGCTCTATGCCTTGGCTGAAAAGCACAACACCTTTCTTATGGCGGGCTTCAATCGCCGCTTCGCCCCTCGAGTGACAGAGCTGACCCAGCTCACGAACAAGACCCACATTCGTGTCGAGAAAAACGACACCAACCGTCCCGCCGACTTGACCTTCAAGCTCTATGACCTCTTTATCCACCCGTTAGATACGGCGCTTTTTTTGGCAAATGGCCGAGCTGTCTCTGGGGATTTTCGCTACTACCTGACGCCATCAGGACAGTTGCGACAGGTTGCTGTCACACTGGAAACTGACCAAGCTGAGCTAATTCACATTGGCATGAACCTGCAAGCAGGCTCTCGCCATGAGGTCATGGACATCCAAACCCCACAAGCGACCTATCAGCTGGAAAATCTGGACAAGCTGACCATCATTGAGGGCGACGACCAACAGACCAAGAGCTTTGGTTCCTGGGATACGACCCTCTACAAACGAGGGTTTGAGAGCATTGTTGACGCCTTTCTGACGGCTATCAAGACCAAGCAAAATCCTGTAGACCCTACTAGCAGCTTGCTCAGCCATTGGCTCTGCCACCAAATCAACCACAGTAAAACCAGCAGCGGTCAGCTCCAGCTAACCCTGCCAGAATAGGAGGACTGTCATGCAACTAAGACGACCAACCCTAGCGGATCAAGCGGCTGTCGAGGAAATGATGGCGGAGTTTATCGCCACAGGTTCTGCGACCGATGGCGGCTTTTGGACTCCTGAGAACTTTGACTATGCTGACTGGCTCCAGTACAACGCCGACGCAGAGATGGGGCTCAATATCCCAGCAGAGTTTGTTCCAGCTGTTCAGTTTGTCTCTTTTGATGAGGCTGGGCGAGCTTTGGGCTTTCTTCATCTTCGTCTGCGGCTCAATGACTTCCTGCTACAACAAGGTGGGCATATTGGCTATTCCATCAGACCGAGCGAGCGGGGTAAGGGTCACGCTAAGGAGCAGTTGCGGTTGGGGCTTTTAGAGTGCCCACAGAAAAATATTCACCGCGTACTAATCACCTGTTCCATGGAAAATCCAGCCAGCCGAGCGACGATTTTAGCCAACGGCGGCGTGTTGGAAGACGTGCGTGAAGGCACAGAGCGGTATTGGGTTGATTTAGAGTAGACAAAAAGAGCCAAATGGCTCTTTTTTGCTGGTTATACTCAAAAAATCAGCATCAGACTAGGAAACGAATCGAAGGTAGCACTGGTGGTGCAGTTAGGCGAGGTGACGACATCTGATTTTGATTGTCAAAGCGTACTAGTTTTTGTAGAAATAGATGTAGCTACTGTCTGTTCGACTCTTCCAACCCAAGTCCCTTAATAAATCTAAGCCTAAATAGCCCAAAAGAATACCAGACAGGTTAGTCAGGATATCAGCCACATCGGCGATACCCAGATGAAGAAGATACTGGCTGATTTCTAGGATTATCAGACCAATCGTAGCAGAGGCGACAACCATTTTGAGCGTTTTGACACGACGAAACAGCAGGAAACCAACGGGGATAAAGAGGACGATGTTGGCAAAAACGATAAAGGCTGACTCCTGAAATTGGGTGAGGAGATTTAGTGGGTTTAAGTTAATTCCCTGCACCCCTCGACTTTTGAGCATGATGACAAAGAGAAGAGCGACAAGATAGAGGAGGGTCTGGACTTTCAAAAATGTTTTTTTGAATCGTAGGTGGAGGAGTTGCCAAACGTTGGTAGCAAATAAAAGAATGATGGCGACTAGTGACGTGATAATGAGCCAAGTCTGACTCAAAATGTCAACTCCAGCCCCTCCTAACAGGAGCACTAGGTAGGGATAGGCAGTAAAGGAATAAAAATTAGCTAGTTCGAAAAAGAAAACGAGACTCATAAGAAGGGTTATAACAACATAAATGATATTTTTCTTCATTTTACTTGACTCCTGTTTGAGAAAATTATAATGTATACGTATACATTATAACAAAAAAATAGAAGGAGTAAACTTATGAAATCATTAAATTTCAATAAAAAGATAGTCTTCTTAGTCTTGTCTACTGTGACTTTTTTATCATTGGCTACAAGCGTGGTACAGGCTGCCGTTGCATTTAGCTATGAAGGTTGGGGGATAAGGAGCAGACCGTCGCTGGGCTCGACCTACCTCAATAGTTCCCAAAGGGTTACAATCAATCATTATCAGCAAAGAGATTATAACTGTAATGGTATCGGAATGACAGTGACCGTGCAAAAGCATAACGGTTGGACGTGGTATTCGGTAGCTTCTGAAACTTATTATGAAACAAGGCCTGCTACTTTCTCTCCTTATTTATCATCAGGAACTTATCGTTTGTATTTTTCGACAACAGAGAGTTCGGGTCAGACCTACTATATCAGTGGTACATTTAATAAGTAGACTATGATTGTCTGACTAATTATTTGAAGTAATTGACCATTTTAGATTATATTTAAGAACACTCTAGTCCTAACTATCTTAAAAGATTAAGGCTAGAGTATTTTAGGATTTTGTTTGACCTGAATCTTGTTTAATCAGCTGGACGGACATAAACCAATTCCTGCTCGCTGGATAGAACAGCCTGATAGGTAAAACCCGCAAAAGTCAGCTCTTTGAGCTGATCCAGAGTCTCCATTGCTTCCAGGCAGGCTTGCTTGAGGAGAAGACCACGTCCTTTTTTGGAAATGGTAGAATGCGTTTTGAGCTGTCCAGCTTTTTCCTCATGGAAGAGCACTCTGACAAAACGCTCTTGAACAGTCGGTGAAAAGACTGTTTCAAACTCGCTTGAGAGGAGAGAAATCAAGAGGTCTTCGCTGCTGACAGCTTGGTCATAGAGTGGGCGCCAATAGGTTTTGAGGGAGTAATCGTCAATGTTTTAGCGATAGAGGTGATTTACTCGGTATTTTCTCCTTTAGTAAGGATACCACCCCAGAAATTGTTGACGAGTATGGGCATATTGGCTATTCGATTCGTCCGTCGGAGCGTGGCAAGGGTTATGGGAATACCCAGCTAAAGCTAGGGCTGCTTGAACTCAAACAGTTAGGCTTGAAACGACTAATACTTATCTGTGACGCTGATAACAAGAGAAGTCGACAATTGATTTTGGGTAATGGTTGACATTATGAAAAAACGGTCAACCATGATGAATTTTATTGGATCGACCTAACTTGAGATGAAAGTTGACGATAAAAAGAGCCTCGTGGGCTCTTTTTGTGCATTATCTCGATAACGTGTGGTTAAGTCTGAGGATAGGGATACCCCAAGTGCTCATAGGCTTTTTGGGTAGCGACCCGACCAGACTTGGTACGGATGATAAACCCCTGCTGAATCAGGTAAGGTTCATACATGTCCTCGACCGTCTCACGTTCCTCGGCGATGTTCACCGCCACCGTTCCCAGCCCGACCGGACCACCACGGTAAACCTCAATCATGGTGCGCAGGATTTTCTGGTCGACATAGTCTAGCCCCTCCTGATCCACGTCTAACATGGTCAAGGCTTTATCAGTTACCTGATCGTCAATTTGCCCGTCGCCCATAATTTGGGCGAAATCCCGCACCCGCTTGAGCAGGCGATTAGCGATACGGGGAGTTCCACGGCTTCGCCGTGACAATTGCTGAGCAGCCTCGTGGGTGATTTCAGCTTCAAAGATGTCAGCCGTCCGTTCAACGATTTCCGTCAGATCCTCCAAGGCATAATATTCCATGTGCCCAGAGATACCAAACCGAGCGCGTAAGGGATTGGACAGCATCCCAGCCCGTGTCGTCGCCCCAATCAAGGTAAAAGGAGGCAAATCCAGATGGACAGCTCTGCTATTTTCCCCCTGCCCAATCATAATATCGACATAAAAGTCCTCCATCGCCGAGTAGAGCACCTCTTCGACAACCATGGGCATGCGGTGAATCTCGTCAATGAAAAGCACATCACCGGGCTCCAGATCGTTAAGGATAGCGACCAAATCACCAGGTTTCTCAATGACAGGACCGCTAGTTTGTTTGAGATTGACCCCCAGCTCGTTAGCAATTACCGCGGCCATAGTCGTTTTCCCAAGACCCGGAGGACCAAAGAGCAGGACATGATCCAGAGCTTCGTCACGCAGTTTGGCAGCCTTGATAAAAATTTCCAGCTGCTCCTTAACCTTGTTCTGACCGATGTACTCTCGAAAATACTGGGGACGGAGTGTACGTTCAACCGCCTCCTCCCCAGACAGTTGTTGCTTGTCTAGTAGATTGTTCATGAAAATAGTATAACATAAAAGCAAGCGATAAGCTTGCTTTTATGTTACAGTTCAGTTATTTAACGCACCACCAACTGAGTTCTTCCAATGGCTTAACGATGAAAGCACTAATTGCAGCGAAGTTGAAAAAGAACATGGTGTTATCTCCTTTAAAATTAATAATTTATATTACATACTTATTGTATCGGAACATCATTAATCTTAACAGGACAAAAATGTCTTATCGACGAACGATATCTTGCTTCCATTCAGCAGATAATTTAGTTAGCAAGGTTTTATCGCTAACTAGCCTAGCAAACATACAAGCATTTTCGTAACACAATCTAGCCTCTTCTTCATTTTTTTCCTGGAATAAATAGTATTTCCATTTCATGAGATTGAAAATTGGCATTTTTTGAAAATCTTGTGTCTTTTGCATAATTCGCTCCATTGCGGCAATCGTTTTTCCCATAGATTCTTCACAATTTAAGCTGATAGAATTAGAAAATACACTAATAAACACAGAGTTAAGAGTAGATAAATCTTCAAGAGGGACAATATCAACATGTTTAAAAAGATTGCTGATTAATTCATTATATTGTTTTTTATCAAACCATTCAGGAGGAAAGTCTTTCTTTTTTATAGCAAGCAAATAAAGATCAATAAGGACAAGGTCGTTGGCAGTATAAATATTTTTTGTGAAGAGTTGGTCTAAATAATCTTCGAGAATTTTGTTAGCAGAAAAGAAATTATCATCAAAGCCTAATCTTAAATTTGTATCAATGATGTCAATTACTAATTGCTCTTCTTCAGAGAGTTCGTCATAAAAATCATCATATATCTCATTTAGATAAGTTTCTTTTTCTTCTAATCTGCTGTTTTCTTGATACGTCTGCGTCCTCAATAATAAGTATTTCAACTCTTTATAGCGCGCTGGCAATTCAAAACTCTCATCGGTTAAATCACCGATTTTAACCCCTAATCGACTAGCGATAAATTGAACCTTAGCCAATGTAGGTGTTGATTTACCTGTTTCGATGCGTGTTAGCTGGCGCACAGATAGTTCGCTTTCATCGCCGCAAAAGGCCTCTTTAGTTATCTTTTGAGCCTGTCGTAACGCTTTAACTTTCTTTCCGAATTTCATAGCAACCCCTTTTGAATTGTTTTACCAGAATAAGATAATTATATCAATTTTTGTTAGTGCTTTCAATATATTGGTTATACATTTTAACTATAAAGTACCATAGCCTTTAGCTATAACGAGTAGACTTTTACTTTCTTTGGTTAATCTGCATAGAAACTGAGACCGGAAAAGTTTTCCAGGCTCTTATGTTAAAGCTTATAATCACTCACCTTCAAGTTGTTTGATTAATTTTTTCACTTTTGTAATGATATTCTTTTTCCCTTTAAAAGCATTTCCGGAAGCGAGTTTTTGGACAAGATTCCACTCTTCGTTAGTAAGTAATTTT
>NZ_JBGTZC010000010.1:323-60059 GCF_041807725.1 Streptococcus sp. E17BB | reverse complement strand
GTTAAGTAGTTTTCTTCCTTAAATCCTCTTTTCAATAGCCCATTCCTGGCGATATTGAGTAAATCAAGACTGAATTTGCGAATTTTATTTTTTTCTTCAGCTGATAATGTTTTTTGGGAAAATTGGCGACGGAGGGCTGGGTAGTCTTTACCATAATGCTGAAAGAAGTCCGCTTGTTCTAAATAATCTTCAAGCTCTGCTATTGCTACCAATAGACCAAGCTGAAAAGCTATGGGCGCAAAGGTACTATCTAGTGGCTGTGTACAAACGCTACGGCTCTCAATCGTCGCACGCCTCGTTAAAGTGTTGTAATGGTAAGCACGGTGAGTTTCAAGGTCAGATAGACACGGCTGTAAATAACTTTTTGAACTCGTGTGACCGACAGAATAAGCCTTTATTTCCTTTGAATCAATGTAGTTTTCTAACGATATTGGTGGGAAATAATAAACTTTTCCATCCCTATTAACAGTGAATAAAGATGTTTTTGTCAGATAATCCAATAATTCATCATCACTATGAAAATCATGCGGGAAAAGGCCAACATTTTCAGCAATACAACCGTGGAACGAGTGTTCCCAAAAAATATCACGAGCAATCGTCGTATCCCAGTCAGCACCATTAAAAACAGAATTAGAAAAGAGATAGGCTTTAGCAGCCTCTATTTTATTGAAAGCATTGAGAACACGCAGGTAATTGCTTGAAGTCACATCTAGTTGGACTTGGTTACTACAAATAAAGGCTCCGTAATCAGTAAAAGGGTGGTACCAATCAGTCGCGTCTTCGTTAGCTAAGGCTAAATAAGCCATCAACATCTGGTAGCGAGGTAACTTCACTGCAGAATTGTCATTTTTATCCCAGGCTGGATGAATCCCGACACCTTGGAGTTCATGGTCATGTTGTCCTAAAAACAACTGGACGGCTTTCAGATAATGTTGAAAACGGTCATCTATTTCTTGGATTGTTTTAGATTTCCCGAAGGCAAATTCGAGGATGTTGTAAGAGACTTCAAAAAGGATTCGGTCTTTTGTGCCTGGGTGATATAATTGTACAGGAGCACCGTCTGCATCATGTTGTTCAATCACCAGATGAAAGTGCTCCGCCAAGAAAATCATGAGGGCTTTACTGACCTCTATGTCAGTTTTCTGAGATAATCGATGGACAATGGGAAACTCCAGTTCAACACCGATATACAGGTCTCTTGTCTCCTTTAGAGGCGATAAATAAATATCTCTCAATGCCTTTTTTAACTTGTCCATTCACTTACCTCATCCATTGTTCAACTTACGAAATACAGCAGGGTAAACTTAGATGTTATTGATAAACTATCCTGACTACAACCCTTAATACCATTATAACATACAATACAAAAACGCCTGCTTACGAGAGATTTCTAAGTTAATTAAAAGTCTCTCGTAAACAAGCGTAACTAATCAATGATGATGAGTGTTACCGCTGGGACAGACCCAGCGGCAGACCAGAGCTAGACTAAGAAAGCAAGCTTTCCATCATCATAACACTCAACAAAATTGATGAATTAAACTAATTCGACGATTGCCATCGGAGCTGCGTCACCACGACGTGGCTCAGTTTTCAAGATACGAGTGTAACCACCGTTGCGCTCAGCATAGCGTGGTGCAATTTCTGAGAACAATTTCTGCAAAGCAGTTGTTGCAACGTATTTGTCAGTTGCTTCATCGTAGTTTTCAGATGCGATTTCGTTGCGAACAAAAGCTGCTGCTTGACGACGAGCATGCAAGTCACCACGTTTACCAAGGGTAATCATTTTTTCAACGGTTTTACGGATTTCTTTAGCACGAGCTTCAGTTGTCACGATTGATTCATTGATCAAAAGATCAGTTGTCAAGTCGCGAAGCATTGCCTTACGTTGTGAGCTAGTGCGTCCTAATTTACGGTAAGCCATGTTTTCCTCCTTAAATTATTTATCGTTTTTTAATCCCAGACCTAAATCATGCAATTTTACTTTAACTTCTTCAAGGCTCTTACGTCCCAAGTTACGTACTTTCATCATTTCAGTCTCTGATTTTTCTGTCAAGTCATAGACGGTGTTAATTCCCGCGCGCTTGAGGCAGTTATATGAACGAACAGACAAGTCTAATTCTTCGATGGTTCGGTCAAGTACTTTTTCGTCTGACACCACCTCTGTTTCTTTGAGAACATCCATGTTGTTAGCAATGTCCGTCAAGTCAGTAAAGAGGTTGAGGTGGTTAATCAAGACATTCGCAGATAGACCTAAAGCATCTTCTGGAATAATCGTTCCATTCGTTTCAATATCAATCGTTAACTTATCAAATCCATCGTTGCTACCAACACGGGCAGGTTCAACTTGGTAATTGACTTTCTTAACGGGTGTATAAATGGCATCAATAGCCAAGGTTCCAACTGGTGCGTCACCTTTTTTATTATTTTCAGCTGGTACATAGCCACGATCAGTATTAACTTTAAGAACCGCTTTAAAGCTAGCACCCTCTGCAATAGTAAAGAGGTAATGATTGGTGTTAATGATTTCGATATCGCTATCTGTCAAGATATCTCCTGCTGTAACTTCAGCGGGACCAACAATATCGAGTTCCATCGTTTTTTCCTCATCAACATGAGATTTAATGGCAAGACCTTTCAAGTTGAGGATGATCTGCATCACATCTTCACGAACACCTGGAACAGTATCAAATTCGTGGAGTACTCCATCAATCTTAATTGATGTCACTGCCGCACCTGGAAGGGAGGACAAAAGTACACGACGAAGAGAGTTTCCGAGAGTTGTGCCGTAGCCACGCTCAAGTGGTTCAATCACAAATTTACCGGAATTTTGGTTTTCATCAATTTTTGTTATTATTGGTTTTGCAAACTCAATCATTTAGTTACTCCCTCGAAACGAATTGTGTATAAAAAGCGATTATGACTTACACACGACGACGTTTCGGAGGACGAGCACCGTTATGCGGTACAGGAGTCACATCGCGGATTGCTGTTACTTCTAAGCCAGCAGCAGCAAGAGCACGAATAGCAGATTCACGACCTGAACCAGGACCTTTTACTGTTACTTCAACCGTGCGAAGTCCATGTTCTTGTGCAGCTTTTGCAGCAGCTTCGGAAGCCATTTGAGCCGCGAACGGTGTTGACTTACGAGAACCTTTGAAACCAAGGGCACCAGCTGAAGACCAAGCGATAGCGTTGCCGTGTACATCAGTAATCATAACAATAGTGTTGTTAAATGTCGCGTGAATGTGAGCAATACCTGATTCGATATTTTTTTTCACACGGCGTTTACGTGTTGGTTTAGCCAATTTATTTACCTCCTATTTTATTTTTTCTTACCAGGAATAGCAACTGCTTTACCCTTACGAGTACGCGCATTGTTCTTGGTGTTTTGACCACGGACTGGAAGTCCACGGCGGTGACGGATACCACGGTATGAACCGATTTCCATCAAGCGTTTGATGTTGAGGTTAACTTCACGACGGAGGTCACCCTCTACTTTGATTGCGTCTACTTCACGACGGATAGCGTCTTCTTGATCAGGGGTCAAATCTTTCACTCGGATGTCTTCAGAGATACCTGCAGCAGCCAAGATTTTCTTAGCCGTTGGCACACCGATACCGTAGACATAAGTCAATGAAATCACTACGCGTTTGTCATTTGGAATATCAACTCCAGCAATACGAGCCATGTTTTCTCCTTTCTATAACTATTTTAGCCTTGACGTTGTTTGTGTTTAGGGTTTGTTGGACAAATCACCATAACACGACCGTTACGACGAATAACTTTACAGTATTCGCAAATTGGTTTAACCGATGGTCTTACCTTCATGTTTTAATCCCTCCAATTATTTCGATTATTTAAAGCGGTATGTGATCCGTCCACGTGTTAAATCGTAGGGGCTAAGTTCCACAGTCACACGGTCACCGACAAGAATACGAATGTAGTTCTTGCGGATTTTTCCTGATACTGTCGCCAGAATTTTATGCCCATTCTCTAATTCAACAGTAAACATCGCATTAGGCATGGTTTCGACAACCTTACCTTCGATTTCAATCACATCTTCTTTTGCCACGCAAAAGTACCTCCTTAAATGTCGATTTGATGTCCCTTTTCTCAAAAGGGTAAATAATATAAGTCAGACTTATCAATTATATCACTGTTTATAGCGATTTGCAAGCCATATCTTCTGCTTATTTTAAAGTTTCTAGGACTTTTACGATCGACGCAAACACATCATCGATGTCTTGGTTGCCGTCAATGTCATGAACAAGATTTTTTGCACGATAATGTGCTAAAATCGGCTCTCCTTGAGCGATATTAACATCTAAGCGACGTTTGACCGTTTCTGGCTTGTCATCTTCGCGCTGGTAGTAATCGTCCTCGTTGTAGTCCCCAGCTGGTGGGTTGAATAGTTTGTGGAATGTGGCGCCAGTTTCTTTATGGATAATGCGGCCGCTGAGTCTCTCAACTAAGCTCTCTGGGGCAACATCAATGTTAATGACCCCATCCAAGCTTAAACCAAGCTCTGCCATGGCTTGATCAAGCGCTTTTGCCTGATCAAGTGTCCTAGGGTAGCCGTCCAAGAGAACGCCGTGTTCCTTGATGTCCCCTTCTGCCAAACGCTCTTTGACAATACCGTTAGTTACTTCGTCTGGAACGAGGTCACCTTTGTCAATGTAGCTTTTAGCTAACAGACCCAGTTCCGTTTTGTTTGCCATTGCCGCACGGAACATATCTCCTGTAGACACATGCTTAAGACCAAACGTATCAACAATTTTAGCTGCTTGAGTGCCTTTTCCTGCACCAGGCAGACCCATGATTAAAAGGTTCATCTTGTCTCCTTTATTATTTTGTTTTCAGATGAATCTGCCTTTATTGACAAACTCATCTGAAAACAAAATAGAGAGCGGGACAAGAAGCAACTGCTTCTAGCAGCGCTATTGTCGTCCCGCTTCTATGCAAGTTTCACGTTGTGACTGCCCAGTCTAACTCTAAACAATCTTTCATTTCTTGCACGATATTCTATTTTGAAATGCCTCTATTCAGCTGCGTTCATAAAACCAACGTAGCGCCGTTTGAGGAGATAGCCTTCCAACTGCTTCATCCCTTCAATTCCTGTTGAAATCAAGATCAGCAAACTCGTTCCCCCTAAGGCAATATTGGATGACAGACCGAAAATCTGTTGTGCCAAAATTGGACTGAGTGCTACAAAAGCAAGGAAAATCGCACCAATAGTTGCTAGTTTTTTCAACAAACTAGACATGTACTGTTCTGTCTCACGACCTGGACGTACACCAATGATATAAGATGCACTCTTTTGCAGATTTTCAGCCGTCTTTTCAGGGTTCACCTGCACAAAGGTGTAGAAGAATGAAAAGACGACAATCAAGACAGCGTAGAGTGCCATACCAGTTGGCGACTGATAAGACAAGGCTTCGCGTAGCTTGTCCATCCACGGCACAATCTGGTTCCCTCTTTGAAAGAAAGGCAGGATAGTTGTTGGTAGGGTCGTAATTGAACTAGCAAAGATAACCGGGATGACACCAGCAGGGTTTACCTTAAGCGGCAAATAAGAGCTGCTTGATGCCCCTTTTGTTAACTTGGTGTGCTGGATAGGAATCTTGTACTCGGCCTGTTGCACGAAAGTTGTAAAGAAAATAATCAACAAAGTCGCTAATGCAAAGGCACTAACATAAATGAGTGAGGTTTGAAGCTCATCTGATTTAATGTTGACAAAATAATCCTCATGGATCGTCCTAAAGGTGTTAGGAATAGATGAGATAATCCCTGAAAAGATAATCATGGATACCCCATTACCAAAACCTTTATCTGTGATTTGCTCACCTAGCCAAGTCACCACAACACTTCCAGCAGTCAGTAAACTACCAATCATCACATAGGTTTGCCAGACGGGCTTGTCAATCAAGGCTACACTTGAAAGAGCATTAAAACCAGCAGTAATACCAATCGATTGGGCGAATGCCACAAAGAGCGAAATGTAGCGAGTTGCTTGATTCAGCTTACGACGACCGACCTCACCTTGTTTACCCCATTCCACAAACTTGGGAACGATGTCCATCTGTAAAAGCTGGACAACAATGGAAGCTGTAATGTAGGGACTAACCCCCATCGAAAAGATAGAGAAATTCGTCAATGCATTACCAGACACCAAGTTCAACATGTTTAGAAACGGAAGATCTGCTAATTGCTCCAAACTCTTAACATTGACGCCTGGTACAGTGATATGAGTTCCCACGCGAAACACAAAGATGATAAAGAGTGTGAAAGCAATTTTCTTGCGAACATTCTTTAGCTTCAGGGCTTCAAAGAGTAATTTGAAAAACATAAGAAGTACCTCGCTTAGATAACTTCTACTGAACCACCTTTAGCAATGATTGCTGCTTCAGCAGATTTTGAGAATTTCGCTGCTTTCACAGTGAGTTTTTTGGTCAACTCGCCATTGCCGAGAATCTTAATACCTGATTTCTCAGCCTTAACGATGCCACGATCAATCAAGACAACTGGGGTTACTTCTGTGCCATCTTCAAAAACGTTAAGTACATCAAGGTTCACCAAGGCATACTCTTTTGCATTGATGTTGGTGAAACCACGTTTTGGCAAACGGCGGAACAATGGAGTCTGACCACCCTCGAAGCCTGGGCGAACGCCACCACCGCTACGAGCTTTTTGACCTTTTTGACCACGGCCAGAAGTTTTACCGTTACCTGATGAAGTACCACGACCAACGCGGTTGCGAGTTTTACGAGAACCTTCTGCAGGTTTCAATTCATGAAGTTTCATTTATTTTTCTCCTTTTTTAAAATGCTAGCGCTTCTCATCTGTGAAGGATACGCAGACCAGAAACTCGCCGATAAAACGGACTTGAAGTCGCCAGAAATCCTAGCGACTGAGTCCTATATACATCGAGACGACTATTTTTATCAAAAATTGGTCGCCTCGCAAAGGGCATCGCCCTCAGGCTTTTTACTGATTAGATTTCTTCTACTGTCAACAAGTGAGAAATTGCAGTAATCATGCCACGGATAGCAGGGTTATCTTCTTTGATAACAGTGCTATGTAATTTGCCAAGTCCAAGAGCAACAGCTGTTTTACGTTGCTCAGGTTTGCGTCCGATTGGAGACTTGGTCAAAGTAATTTTAAGTTGAGCCATGATAATCTCCTTTCTTATGCTAAGTCAGACACTGAGATGCCACGAAGAGCAGCTACTTCTTCAGCACGCTTCAATTGTTTCAAACCTTCAACAGTCGCACGAACGATGTTGATTGGAGTGTTTGAACCAAGTGATTTAGACGTGATGTCCGCAATACCTGCCAATTCGACAACGGCACGTACAGCTCCACCTGCAGCAACTCCAGAACCTTCAGCAGCTGGTTTCAACAAGACACGAGCGCCTCCAAAATCAGAGTAAACTTCGTGAGGAATTGTTGTTCCAACCATTGGCACATCAATAAGGTTTTTCTTAGCGTCTTCAACAGCCTTACGAATTGCTTCTGGAACTTCTTGAGCTTTACCAGTACCAAAACCAACACGGCCGTTACGATCACCGACAACCACGAGAGCTGCAAAGCGAAGACGACGTCCACCTTTTACAGTTTTAGAGACACGGTTGACAGCAACCAAACGCTCTTCAAGTTCGGCTACGTTTTTTTCAAATGCCATTATTAAGTATCCTCCTATTAGAATTTCAATCCGTTTTCACGGGCTGAATCAGCCAAAGCTTTCACACGTCCGTGGTAAAGGTATCCACCGCGGTCGAAGACCACTTCAGAAATACCTTTAGCAGCTGCACGTTCAGCAACGAGTTTACCAACAACAATGGCTTGTTCTGTTTTTGTTCCCTTAGAAACAGCTTTGTCAAGAGTTGATGCACTTGCGAGCGTTACACCCGCTACGTCATCAATTACTTGAGCGTAGATGCCTGTATTAGAACGGAAAACGTTCAAACGTGGGCGTTCTGCAGTTCCAGAGAGTTTTCCGCGAACGCGACGGTGGCGTTTTTGGCGGATTTTATTTTTATCTGGTTTAGAAATCACAATTTTCACCTCTTACATTTTTTGTGCCCTAGGGCATGTTTAATAGACATAGCCGAGCGATTTAGTCAAGAAGACTGACCACTCGATTAGGCTATTATTTACCAGTTTTACCTTCTTTAAGACGAACGTATTCACCAACGTAGCGGATACCTTTACCTTTGTAAGGTTCTGGCGCACGCAAGCTACGCACATAAGCTGCTGTTTGACCAACAACTTCTTTGTTAATCCCTTCAACAGAGATTGAGGTAGGGTTCGCAACAGTGAAAGTAATACCAGCTGGTGCTTCAACTTCGTCTTGGTGAGATTTACCAAGTGAAAGAACCAATTTAGTTCCTTGCAGTTGTGCACGGTAACCAACCCCTTTGAGTTCAAGATCTTTTTTGAAACCTTCAGATACACCAACAACCATGTTGTTAAGGTTGGCACGGCTAGTACCGTGGATAGTTTTCATTTCTTTTGAATCATTTGGACGGTGCAGGCTCACTTCGTTACCTTCAACACGAATCTCGATATTTGTGTTGAACTCACGAGTCAATTCACCTTTAGGTCCTTTAACAGTTACTAAGCCAGCATTTTGTGAGATTTCTACACCAGCAGGCAAAGTAATGATTTTTTTACCAATACGTGACATATTCTTTTATTCTCCTGTTAGATTATCAAGCCACTCAAAGCGACTAGTTTTCACGGGGGTGGATTAGAGTAAACCTAGCTTCTCTCTAAAAGCTTTGACAAACTCCTGATATTCTGTCAATACATCAATAGCAGCAGGACTATAGCCAATTTCACCTAAAAGAGACACGAGATCATCTTTTGATAATTCAGCCAAGGCGTCTTCTGCAACAACCAATTTTTCATTCAATTCAGTCGCTGTCATACTTTTCTTCAAAACCAATTTCCTCTCTATTTAGCTGACCTGTTAATCAGCTAAACTGAACACAAGCCACTACCTGTGCAAAAGTGATAAACTCTCCTAGAAACCAAGGTTTCTGCGTCAAGTTTCCTATTTTTGCTTTGGTAGCTTTATGCTCTTTGTATCTTGATTTTACCAAACGTAGGCAATCACTTCTCCACCAACGTTCTTTTGACGAGCTTCTTTATCTGTCAAGAGACCTTCTGAGGTAGAGATGATAACGATACCGAGTCCATTAAGGACACGTGGAATGTCGTCACGTTTTGAGTAAACGCGCAGACCTGGTTTTGAGATACGTTTCAAGTTTGTGATAACGCGCTCACCGTTAGCACCGTACTTCAAGAAGACACGGATGATGCCTTGCTTATCGTCTTCGATGATTTCGATGTTTTTCACAAAACCTTCGCGTTTCAGGATTTCAGCAATCCCCTTTTTGATGTTTGATGCAGGCACTTCAAGCACATCGTGCTTAGCCATGTTGGCATTACGAATGCGAGTTAAAAAGTCTGCAATAGGGTCAGTCATAACCATTTTATTTTTCTCCTCTTACTAGTAGTTTGCAAGACGCACTTGCTAGTTAATGATGCCCGATTGGGCAGGGGGTTAAATGCAGCTAGTGCTGTATTTAACTCAAGCAACAACCGATTTTTTTGTGGTTGTTTAACGCTCTCACATCATGTGATTACCAAGACGCTTTAGTGACACCTGGAATCTGACCTTTATGTGCCAATTCACGGAATGCGATACGGCTCAACCCAAATTTGCCCATATAAGCATGCGGACGACCTGTCTCACGGCAACGATTGTGAAGACGAGTTGGAGATGCATTACGAGGTAATTTAGCTAAACCTTCATAATCACCAGCAGCTTTCAACGCAGCACGTTTTTCAGCATAGCGATCAACAATCTTTTGACGTTTTGCTTCACGAGCAACCATAGATTTCTTTGCCATTATTTTTACCTCCTATATTATTTAGCGAAAGGCATACCAAGGCCTTTTAGCAATGCACGTCCTTCTTCGTCAGTGTTTGCTGTTGTAACGATAACGATGTCCATACCACGAACTTTATCAACATCGTCAAAGCTAATTTCTGGGAAGATTAACTGCTCTTTGACACCAAGTGTGTAGTTACCACGTCCGTCAAATGATTTGGTTGGAACACCGTGGAAGTCACGAACACGCGGAAGTGAAACAGTTACCAACTTGTCCAAAAATTCGTACATGCGTTCACCACGAAGGGTAACTTTTGCACCGATGGCTACGCCCTCACGAAGACGGAAGCCGGCGATTGATTTTTTAGCTTTGGTGATCAGTGGCTTCTGACCTGAAATAAGTGCCAACTCAGCAGCAGCTTTCTCAAGGTTTTTAGCGTTAGAAGTCGCATCACCCACACCCATGTTAAGAACGATTTTCTCGATCTTTGGCACTGCCATGATAGATGGGTAGCTAAATTGTTCTGTCAAAGCAGGAACAACTTCTTTAAGGTATTTTTCTTTTAAACGATTTGCCATGTTACTTCTCCTTTCCTTCGTGATTAGTCAAGCAGCTCGCCTGATTTCTTGTTGTAACGAACTTTTTTGCCGTCAACAAACTTGTAACCAACACGACCAGCTACGCCGTTTTTGTCCAAGACTTGAACGTTTGAAACATGGATAGCTGCTTCTTTTTCAACAACGCCACCTTGAGGGAGGTCGTTGTTTGGTTTTTTGTGTTTTTTAACAAGGGCTACGCCTTCAACGATAACCTTGTTAACTTTTGGAAGTGCGCGAAGAACAACGGCTTCTTTGCCTTTGTCTTTACCAGCGATTACGCGAACTTTGTCGCCTTTTTTTACAAACATGTTTTTCTCCTATATTTTCTTACGCCCTAACGGGCACCCTGCGACTAGCGCAGGGGACTACGTTTGTTTGAAATTAAAGTACTTCTGGTGCCAATGACACAATCTTCATGAAGCCACCTTCACGCAATTCACGTGCAACTGGTCCGAAGATACGAGTACCACGAGGGTTTTTGTCCTCACGGATGATAACGGCAGCATTGTCGTCAAACTTGATGTATGAACCATCTGGACGACGGGCACCCGTTTTTGTACGTACGATAACAGCTTTGACAACGTCACCTTTTTTAACAGCGCCACCAGGAGTAGCTTGTTTTACTGAAGCAACGATAACGTCACCGATGTTAGCGAATTTACGACCTGAACCACCAAGAACTTTGATAGTCAAGATTTCGCGAGCGCCGCTGTTGTCTGCAACTCTCAGACGAGATTCCTGTTGAATCATTCCAATGTTCTCCTTTCAGGCTTAGATAATGACAGCTTCTTCAACAACTTCTACAAGGCGGAAGCGTTTTGTAGCTGACAAGGGACGAGTTTCCATGATACGAACGATGTCGCCTTCTTTAGCAACATTGTTTTCGTCATGGGCTTTGTATTTTTTAGAATAGTTGATACGTTTACCATAAACTGGGTGGTTACGTTTGGTTTCAACTACAACAGTGATGGTTTTATCCATTTTGTCAGACACGACACGTCCAACAAGAACTTTACGGTTATTGCGTTCCATTGACATACTCCTTCCCAATTTATTAGTTCAACTCAGATTGCACCGTTTTGATACGGGCAATTTGTTTTTTGACTTCTTTCAAACGAGCTGTTTTCTCTAATTGACCAGCTGCTGCTTGGAAACGAAGGTCAAATAATTCTTTTTTGAGTTCGTTTTCTTTTTTAGCAAGCTCTTCTTGAGAAAGACCACGAAGCTCTTTGACAAATTCTTGAATTTCTTTAAGTTTCATTGCCTTCTCCTTATTCTGCGTCGCGCTTGATAAATTTCACTTTAACTGGTAATTTGTGACCAGCAAGACGGAAAGCTTCGCGAGCGATTTCTTCAGAAACACCTGCGACTTCAAACATCACTTTGCCACGTTTCACGGGCGCTACCCAACCTGCAGGTGCACCTTTACCAGAACCCATCCGCACACCGATTGCTTTTTCAGTGTATGATTTGTGAGGGAAGATTTTGATCCAAACCTTACCACCACGTTTCATGTAACGGGTCATAGCAATACGAGCAGCTTCGATTTGGCGGTTGGTGATCCATGAGCTAGTTGTTGCTTGAAGACCAAATTCACCAAAGTCAACTTGTTTACCGCCTTTAGCTTCGCCGCGCATTTTTCCGCGGAACTCACGACGGTGTTTGACACGTTTAGGTACTAACATGTGTTATTTACCTCCCTTAGTGTTTTTGCGAGCTGGCAAGACTTCACCACGGTAAATCCAAACTTTTACACCTAGTTTTCCGTAAGTGGTGTCAGCTTCTTCCCAAGCATAATCGATGTCTGCACGAAGGGTGTGAAGCGGAACAGTTCCTTCAGAGTAACCTTCGCTACGGGCAATATCAGCACCGTTCAAACGACCTGAAACCTGAGTTTTAATTCCTTTTGCACCGGCACGCATCGTCCGTTGGATAGCTTGTTTTTGAGCACGACGGAAAGCCACACGTTGCTCAAGTTGCTTAGCAATGTTAAGGCCAACCAAGTGAGCATCAAGATCAGGTTGTTTGATCTCAATGATGTTGATGTGGACTTGTTTGCCAGTCAATTTGTTCAATTCAGCACGCAGAGCGTCAACGTTGCTACCAGACTTACCGATAACCATACCTGGTTTAGCAGTGTGGATAGACACGATAACTTTGTTCACTGCACGCTCAATTTCGATTGTTGAAATTGATGCTTCAGCAAGCTCTTTGTTGATGAATTTACGGATTGCAAGATCCTCGTGGAGGTAATCTGCGTATTCTTTATCAGCGTACCATTTGGCATCCCAGTCACGGATGATACCAACACGCATACCAATTGGATGTACTTTTTGACCCACGTTCTTACCTCCTTATTTTTCTGACACAACCACTGTGATATGGGTTGTGCGTTTGTTGATTGGTGAAGCTGAACCTTTGGCACGTGGACGGAAACGTTTCATTGTTGGTCCTTCGTTTGCAAATGTTTCAGAAATCACCAAGTTAGCTTTCTCTAAACCGAAGTTGTTCTCAGCGTTAGCGATAGCTGAGTTCAAGACTTTCAGGATGATACCAGCTGCTTTGTTTGGTGTGAATGTCAAGATAGCGATGGCATCCGCAACATGTTTGCCACGGATAAGGTCAAGAACAAGACGTGTTTTACGAGGTGAAACACGGACTGTACGAGCCATTGCTTTAGCTGAAGTAATTTCTGCCATTGTCTCCTCCTCCTATTATTTACGACGTGTTTTCTTGTCGTCTGCCGCGTGACCTTTGTAGGTACGAGTTGGTGCAAATTCACCAAGTTTGTGACCTACCATGTCCTCTTGGATGTATACAGGCACGTGTTTACGACCATCATATACAGCGATTGTGTAGCCGATAAAGCTTGGGAAAATCGTTGAACGACGTGACCAAGTTTTGATAACTTTTTTCTTCTCGTCGTTAGCTTGAGCTTCAACTTTTTTCATCAAATGCTCATCGACGAAAGGTCCTTTTTTAAGACTGCGTCCCATTTTGTAATGTTCTCCTTTAAAATATGTACCACAGCGGCCTGGGAACTGGGCAGAGTCACAAGACCATGTTCAATGTCCAGACGATGCGCAGTTGATTGGAAATTTCGACGTAGCGAAGCTACTAGAAACTGCAATCAACTACTGCGCCAAACTGGCATTTCAATCAAACGATGACCTTGGAACTTCAAGTCCAGTAGAAACCCTACCGAGCTGGCGGAAATCCTGAGGTTGAGTTGTTCTTGTTGCTTTTTGGATAACCAATCAGTCTTTTCAAGCTCAACCCACAGCTAGATAACGGAATTAACTCTTAGCTTATTTTTCGTTGCGACGACGAACAATCAACTTATTAGAACGTGCTTTTTTGTTACGAGTTTTAAGACCAAGAGCTGGTTTACCCCAAGGGGTAGATGGCGCTTTTCGACCAACCGGTGCTTTACCTTCACCACCACCGTGTGGGTGATCGTTAGGGTTCATAACAGAACCACGAACAGTTGGGCGGATGCCTTTCCAACGGTTACGACCTGCTTTACCGATGTTAACGAGTGAATGTTCACCGTTACCAACTGTACCAATAGTCGCACGGCAAGTTGACAAGATCATGCGCACTTCGCCTGATTGCAAGCGAACAAGGGTGTACTTACCTTCGTGACCCAATACTTGCGCAGAAGTACCAGCGGCACGAACTAATTCACCACCGCGACCTGGCTTCAACTCAATGTTGTGAATCACTGTACCAACTGGGATGTTAGCAAGCGGCAACGCGTTACCTGTTTTAATGTCCGCTTCGGGACCAGAAACGATGCGTTGACCTACTTCCAAGCCTTTTGGCGCAATGATGTAAGCTTTAATCCCGTCTGTGTAATGAACCAAAGCGATGTTTGCAGAACGGTTTGGATCATACTCGATGGTCTTAACAATTGCTTCAACATTGTCTTTGTTACGTTTGAAGTCAATCAAACGGTAGTGGCGCTTGTGTCCTCCACCGTGGTGGCGAACTGTGATGCGGCCAGCGTTGTTACGGCCTGCTGTTTTCTTCAGTGAAACAAGCAAGCTTTTCTCTGGTTTGTTTGTTGTGATGTCAGCAAAATCCAAAGAAGTCATGTTACGACGGCCATTTGTCGTTGGTTTATAAATTTTAATACCCACGTGATTTCCTCCTTAGATTATTCCGCTTCAGCAGCAAACAACTCGATCGCTTTTGAGTCAGCTGTCAACGTCACGATTGCTTTTTTCGTTTTGCTAGTGAACCCTGCGTAACGACCAACGCGTTTCGCTTTTGGTTTCACGTTAACTGTGTTGATAGTTGCTACTTTAACACCGTCAAAAGCAGCTTCAATCGCTTGTTTGATCAACAATTTGTGAGCGCGAGTGTCAACTTCAAAGGTGTATTTACCTGCTTCAAGAGCAACCATAGACTTCTCAGTAATCACTGGCTTTTTGATAACGTCATACAAATTCATTAGGCAAGAACCTCCTCGATGGTAGAGATTGCTTCTTTAGTAACAAGAAGTTTGTCTGCGTTAACGATGTCAAGCACGCTTGCTGTTTTAGCTGTTGCCACTTTAACACCTGGGATGTTACGAGCTGACAATTCAGCGAATTTGTTACCTTCTTCAAGGATAACAAGCACTTTTGAATCGATAGCAAGAGCTGCAAGCACGTTTGCAAATTCAGCAGTTTTTGGAGCTGCGAATGAAAGGCTATCTACAGCGACAAATTTCTCTTCAGCCACTTTAGCTGAGTAAACTGATTTCAAAGCAAGGCGACGCATTTTTTGCGGCAATTTATAGCCGTATGAACGTGGAGTTGGTCCGAAAACCACACCACCGCCACGCCATTGTGGTGAGCGGATTGAACCTTGACGGGCACGTCCAGTTCCTTTTTGGCGCCATGGTTTGCGACCACCGCCTGATACGGCTGCACGGTTTTTAACCGCGTGTGTACCTTGGCGAAGGCTAGCACGTTGGCTGATGATCACATCAAAGACAACTGATTCATTTGGCTCGATGCCGAACACCGCTGGGTTAAGCTCGATGGAGCTCAACTCTTTACCAGTTTGGTCGAATAATTTTACATTTGCCATGTTAACTGATTTCCCCTTTCCTTATTATTTAGCAGCTTTGACTGCTGATTTAACGATGATAAGAGATTTCTTAGCACCTGGAACGTTACCTTTAATCAAAAGAACGTTTTTCTCTGGAATAACTTGTACGATTTCAAGGTTTTGAATCGTCACACGGTTGCCACCCATACGGCCTGCAAGGTTTTTACCTTTGAAGACACGGTTAGGCGCTACAGGACCCATTGATCCTGGACGACGGTGGTAACGAGAACCGTGAGCCATTGGACCACGAGATTGACCGTGGCGTTTGATGACACCTTGGAAACCTTTACCTTTAGATGTACCAGTAACATCTACAACATCTCCGGCAGCAAATTGCTCAACGGTAATTTCTTGACCAACTTCCAAGCCTTCAATGTTTTTGAATTCACGAATGAAGCGCTTAGGAGTCGTGTTTGCTTTTGCAGCGTGACCTTTGGCAGGTTTGTTGCTCAATACTTCGCGTTTGTCATCAAAACCAACTTGGACAGCTTCGTAACCGTCTGTCTCAAGAGTTTTCACTTGAAGCACCACGTTTGGTGCTGCTTCGATGACAGTAACAGGGATAAATTCACCAGTTTCAGTGAAGATTTGAGTCATTCCCACTTTTTTCCCTAAGATTCCTTTTGTCATGAGAACATGTTTCCTTTTCAGATTTTATTAAAAAGTTTTTAATGAGCGTTTTTCATGCTCAAAAAAGTTTTTTAGGAGCGTTTTTCGTGCTCCGTCTCATCAAATTAAAGTTTGATTTCGACATTTACACCACTTGGCAGATCAAGTTTCATCAAGGCGTCAACTGTTTTTTGAGTTGGGTTGATGATGTCAATCAAGCGTTTGTGAGTACGCATTTCGAACTGCTCACGAGAGTCTTTGTACTTGTGAGTCGCACGAATAATCGTGTAGAGGCTACGCTCAGTTGGAAGTGGTACTGGACCAGCAACTGTCGCACCAGTGCGAGTAGCTGATTCTACGATCTTTGCAGCTGCTGTGTCAAGAGTACGGTGTTCGTACGCTTTCAAGCGGATGCGGATTTTTTTGTTTGCCATCTTTGTCTCCTTTTCGTCTATATAAGATATAGGCTAGCTCCCCAAGAAAACCAACACGAGTTGCGTGGCAATGCAACCGAGCGTGTCGCAACCTCTTGGCTCAAGGCTAAGGCTGTTTTTTTACAGCACTCCTAGTATTCTACCAGATATGCTAGGAGATTGCAAGAGTTTCGACTTGTTTTTTTACAAAAAATATAAAACAACCTGCTTCTAATTAAAAAGACTCACTGACTAAGTCAGCAAGTCATTGTTTGACCTTCTCCCAACTAATCCTGATAAAACAAGATAGTACTGAGGTGCTTCACAAAGTGCGTTCTAAAGGCGAGTTGCAATCGGACAGTATCGTAACTAAGCTCTGGAAAATTATTCAGTAGTTCTGTAAGAACATATTGCCCTTCTGTGTCCCAGTCGCTAATCAGCCACAAGTTCTTAGCATATAAGGCTCGCATATGTTGGACAATCGCTTGAACCTTTGAATAATGGAGTTCTAAAGTAGAAATAGTAGAATAAGTGTAATGCATGGTTTTCTCCTTTTGATGTTGATGGTTTAATTATAGCGACTGTTAAAAAGAAAAAACAGGACAAAACCGTCCTGTTTAAACTGCTATGACTTATGACTCGTCATTTGCCATACGCTCTTTGATCTCATCATAAGATAAAGCATGTGGCGCCTCAACTTGTTCGTCCATATCCTTAGGCATGCTGCCTGTTTCATAAAGCGATTTGATTTGGGCTGCATCTAAAGTTTCGTGTTTAATCAAAGCCTGAGCAATGATTTCCAACTTGTCTAAGTTAGCGGTGATAACCTCTGTCGCCTTGTCCATAGCTTCTGTTAGAAGGTGACGGACTTCAGCATCAATGAGAAGTGCTGTCTCATCAGAGTAAGACTTATCTGGTACCCCTTGTCCTGGGAGGATAGCATGATTACCCTGATACTGAACAGGTCCAAGTTTGTCGCTCATCCCATACTCAGTGACCATCGCGCGCGCCAGACCAGTCGCTTGTTCAAGGTCGTTTGAAGCACCTGCTGTTTGGATGTTAAACTTGAGTTGCTCTGCTACACGACCACCCATGAGACCTGCCAACTGCTCCTTCATTTCGTCCTTAGAATGAACCATCTCATCTTCTTTAGGAAGAGCGAGCATATACCCACCTGCACGGCCACGAGGAACAATGGTAACCTTGTGAACATCGCGAGCATTGGACAAGACTAGACCGACAACGGTATGACCAGCCTCGTGATAAGCAACCACCTCATTTTGATGTTTAGAGCGCTGCCTATCTTTTTTAGATGGACCAGAAATGACACGATCTTCTGCTTCATCAATATCACTGGCATCAATTTTGGTCTTGTTGCGACGTGCGGCAACTAGGGCAGCTTCATTAAGGACGTTTTCTAGGTCAGCACCAACAAAACCTGGGGTATGTTGGGCAACAACTTTCAAATCAACATCATCTGCCAGAGGCTTGTTCTTAGCATGGACACGCAGAATAGCTTCGCGACCCTTGACATCTGGTCGTCCAACCAAAACTTTGCGGTCAAAGCGTCCCGGACGCAAAAGAGCCGGATCCAGCACATCTGAACGGTTGGTCGCTGCGATGACGATGATGCTTTCGTTCCCTTCGAAACCATCCATCTCAATCAAGAGCTGGTTGAGGGTTTGTTCACGTTCGTCATTACCACCCCCCATGCCTGCGCCGCGTCGGCGACCGACCGCGTCAATTTCATCGATGAAAATAATGGCACGCTCTGCCTTTTTAGCGTCTTCAAAGAGCGAACGCACACGGCTAGCACCGATACCGACAAACATTTCAACAAAGTCAGATCCTGAGATTGAGAAGAACGGAACACCTGCCTCACCAGCCACCGCTTTGGCAAGTAGGGTTTTACCTGTTCCTGGAGGACCCTCTAGGAGAATACCTGCTGGAATCCGAGCACCTAAATCCTTGTATTTCTTAGGGTTTTTAAGGAAATCAACAACTTCAACCAGCTCTTGCTTTTCTTCTTCTGCACCCGCAACATCAGAGAAGCGGATTTTGACATCGCCTTTGTTAGCTGGTTTGATTTTGTTACGACCGAAGCTCATCGGATTGCGGCCACCGCCGCCTCCTGCACCGCCACCCATCATGGTCGTTAAGAAAAACATCATGAGGACAAGTGGCAAGAAACTCATCAAAACAGAGACCCATGTTCCCGTAGAGCTTTCAGGAATAACCTTTAAGCTAGTTTCTTTACCCTTGGTCGCTTCCTGTATGGTTTGCAAGGAAGTCTCACTGGTCAACAGGGTAGCAGAAAACTTTTCAACCGTAATAGTTGGACTTCCAAAAAAGGAAAGTTCGCTTGTTTCTTTGACCTTTTGCGGTTCCTTATAGGTTCCGGTGACCTTAATCACACTACCGGCAGGCTGATAGGTAATGTCTTTAACTTTATCTTCCTCAATCGTTTTAATCAAGGTTGAGTAGTCTATCTTCTGGTTTGTTGTTCCATTTCCTAAAAAGAAATACTGAAATCCAAAAATCAAGGTTACAATCGTGATGATGTAAAGAAATGGATTTCTGACAAAGCCATTTGGTTTTTTATTATTCATCTAAACACTTTCTATTACTTGTTATAAACGTCTTCTTTCAAGATACCGATGTAAGGTAGGTTACGGTACTTTTCCTCATAGTCAAGCCCAAAACCGACAAGAAACTCATTCGGCACTCGGCAACCAACATAGTCAGCTTGGATATCAATGACCCTAGCTTCTGGCTTGTCGATCAAAGTCACAATCTTGATAGAAGCAGCTTTCCTATACTCAAACATATCACGCAGATACCTCAGCGTGCGACCAGTGTCAATGATATCCTCGACGAAAATCACATCACGCCCTTCGATATTAGTATCAACGTCCTTGATAATTTTGACTTCACCGCTGCTAGACACGCCACCATGATAGCTTGATACCACCATAAAATCTAACTCAACATGGGTATCGATATGCTTAATTAACTCAGCCATAAAAGGAATGGCACCTTTTAGAACACCGACCAGAAGTGGCGTTTTGCCGGCATAGTCTTCGGTCAGTTGCTTCCCTAAGCGCTTGGCTTCCGCAACAATCTGCTCATTGGTATAAAGAACTGTTTTAATATCCTGCTCTAACATCTTTGTCTCCTTGTCTTACAATCGTTACACTGAACCTCATTATATCACGTTTCGGGTCTTTTCTCAAATAAGTTTTATCACTGGTCACAACGATTTCAATCTGTCCGTGTTGTTCTATCACGAGAGCCTTATGGCGGTCATTTAGCGGTAGCTTATCATCGATAAACAGTCGCGATAGTTTTTTGTGAAAATGGCCGAGCTGAATCTTATCCCCAGCCAAAGGCGACCGTATGAGCAAGGCCGATGAATCTGGCAACAAGTAAGCGGACTCTTGATTTTCAGAAAAAGCAATCAAAAAATCATTGAAAACCACTTCTTCTCCATAGTTTAACACGATGGGTGGCTGAGGCAAATCCGTCTCAGGATTGATTTTTTCGATTCGCCAATGGCTGTAATCCTTTATCAGCCAGTAGCCATTCTTTAATGGGGCACGGTAATTAGCTTTTGTTCTTAAAACAGTCAAGACTTGTTGGTACTGAGCCTTACTCAAGGCTAAATCAGCAAAAGACGATAGGTAATCTTGCAGCAGAAAATACTGAACGGCTGGTGTTTGCTGCCTGAACACCGACACCTCTGTCGCAGACAAACCCTGGGATAAATCAGACAGGGCTGTCAAAAGTAATAAACTCTCTCGACCTAGATCCAACAAGTGCTGGTCAAGTTTTGGACTTTCCTGCCGCAAATAAGGTAAATACTCCAAACGAACACGATTTCGGGTATAAGTAGACTCTTGATTAGACTGGTCTTCAAAGTGTTCGCTGTCTGGAAAATCTGACTTAGAAAAAGAAAGCAAGGGACGAATCAGTTGCCCGTACCCGAAGGATTGAACCTCTTTTATCCCGGATAAATGCCGCAGGCGGCTCCCCCGCAACAGCCTCATCAAAATCGTTTCAACCTGATCATCACGATGATGCCCCGTCACCAAAGCAGTATAGCCCTGCTCTGCCATGATATGAGAAAAAAAAGCATACCGAAAATCACGTGCTTTTTCTTCTGAAAAAGCTCCTGAAAAATGAGCGACAAAAATAGGCAACTGCAACCGCTCCGCCAAGCTACGCAGATGGTTTTCTTCGTCAGTTGACTCAGGCCGTTGCTGATGGTTGACATGAGCAATTCCCAGCTCAATCCCCAGCTCCTCACGCCAATCATAAAGAAGATTGAGCAAGGTCATGGAGTCCAATCCTCCAGAAACAGCAACCAATACCTGTTGATGATAGGTAAAATAGCCCTTAGCCAAGAAGTGCTTTAATAGTTTTTTCTTCATTTATTTCAATAGATTGTAAACATCATTAGCAATGGCAGTGATCTCATCATAGGAACTATGGGCGGTCAGAATAGATAAAACAAAGGGACGCTCTGCATAGACGACGGCAACATCATGACGGAATTCATCGGCATCACCTGTTTTATGGGCAACAGGGACTGCGATGTCTTTTGAGATACGGCTATCATCAAAAGCTGTCTCTGTCATATAAGTCAGCGCCTCTCCACCCTGGTGATAAAGCTCTGCCATCATCTGTCCAGCTATCTTAGCTGATAGCTCTCGCTTCACCATATCCCATTCATCACCAAGCAACAGCCAAATATCCGTTTGAAAAGCCCTGTTCAGCTGATTTGCAACATAGTAACCTAGCATGTTACTCGCCACATTATCTGATTGCTTGGTCACTGCCTTTAACAAGTCCTCAACGGTATAGTCCTTGCCGTCTGGTATCTTACTAATATTCCCAGCCCCTTCAGGGTCATAAAATCCTCTAGACCGATTGACCTCTGGTATGTACTTAAAGGTATCTGACAGCTTAATCGCACCGTCATTGAGCTGTCTTTGGGTCTCATAGATCGTCGCTAGTTTGGTGATGCTGGCACCATACATCCCTTGTTCAGCATTGACGCCTGCTTCTGCACCATCATCTAAACGCTGAATGTAAATAGACAAGTTGTTTTTTTGGTACTTGTCCAATAGCAGAGCTTGAACAGCCTCAACAGGATCAGTGTACAGCTCTTTACTCGATACCCAACCCTTACCAGCAATCAGGTAATAGACCCCATCATGGGTGGTGGCTTGTTCTGTGACGAGTAGCTGCTGACGTGCTACTAAGTCTGTTTTGACTTCCTTAGCCCCGATGACGTAGGGCTTATCATAGACTGCTGCCCCTGCTTTCAACCAAACGGTCTGTGACACCTGTTCTCTACTCAACTCCACATCATCAAACACCACCAACTGACTGGCTTCGATAAAGCGACCATCGGCTATCTTGAAAACCGGCAAGAGGTTGTCGTTGATGATTAACTCCTCAATCACAAGAGACTCGTCAGCAGATACCAGCTGACCAAACTCAGTAAGGTTTTTATCCAGATAAGCCCGTGTCTCTTGAAACAGGCGTGGATTCTTTGGAATCGTCGAAAAATCTGATGTCCATGCTAGAAAACTCTTTTTTTCAGCCTCGGTCAAAACGAGCTCGTGCTCTGTGCTGATGATGGTCAGAGGTGCCAAAAAAACAGGCAGAACCATCAGTGCTAACAGTTTTTTCACAGCTCCTCCTTCCTATGCGTCAGTCTGTTCTCTCAGTGCTTGGTTCTTCTCAGCCAATTCTTCCAGCTTGTCATCTGAGTAAGCCAGAAATTTTTCAATTGTTTTAATTAAATCGTCCATTATTTTGGTAATAAATCAGGCAAGAGATAGACCGTCTCACCTTCTAGTGAATAATAGTATTTGGCGCGAGCGTATTTTTCAACATATTCTTCATTTTGTAGCCGCCGTGCCAACTCTTTTTGCTTGGCCGTCTCAGTTTGGACGTCTTTATAAGCCTGCTTGAGTGTCTCAATTTCAGCTTTTTTTTCGTTAAGTTTGACGTAACTTGCCACCATATTGTAGGTTGGCAGGATAAAGAGCAGGACAATCAGCACCATGGTAACACCTAAGAAACGGTGGTGTTTTTTCGTCTCCTCAGCCTGATAACGCCTCTTTAGTTGCTCGTCTTGGATAAACTCATTATTGATTTGGACAACTTTAGACGTCTTCATGATCCTCTATCCTCGTTTCGCTGATGATGTCGTACATCTTGCTCGCGTCTTCTTTCTTGGTACTGTCCAACATCTCCAGAACACGCACGGTCAAGAGTTTGTTCCCAAAACGAATTTCCACCTCGTCATTTATTTTCAAGTCCGTTGACGATTTTGCCAAGATGCCATTGACCTTGATTCGTCCCTTGTCTGCGACTTCCTTGGCAACTGTCCGCCGCTTGATAATCCGCGACACCTTCAAATACTTATCTAATCTCATGGGTTCACCTCCCTAACTATCTTATTTTATCACTTTTTTGGAAAAATAGCAGAGCTAAACGCAGAAAAAGTGAGTCTAAACTCACTTTTACCAGAATAATAATGCCGACACAACTGTACCTGCAAAGAAAATCAACCAGATGGAGAAAATCAATTTTACCGTGAACCAAATATCCCCACGAACACTGGGCTCGTGTTTTTTCTTATTGTCCAAGAAGTTTAGAATATCGGCATAGGTTCTAAAATCTTGACTTTTCCAGATATGAAAAACTCGGGCATGTGCATGAAGAAAAGGAATAGCTAATAAGCTAACCAAAGCAGTAAATTGAGTGCCTGTCAATAGCAGTCGGGTCGGATACGCGACCGCAAAGAGAAACCAGACAATCCCTAAAATCGTTACCCATTTTTTGAATTGTTTTTGATTTACTTGATGCTTCATCTCATCAATGTCTCCTTTTACTAAATCATCCAAGGACACATCAAAATAGGTTGCTATCAAGAGCAGGCTGTTGATGTCGGAATAGGTTTGCCCCCTCTCCCAGTTGGAAATGGTTTGGCGTGACACATAAAGTTTCTCCGCCAATTCTTCCTGTGATAACCCCCTTTCTTTTCTAAGTTTTCTTTTCTAAGTGACACTAGTCTGCCTTGTAGTTCCATTGTGATGTCCTCCTTGGTGATACCAGATTACCGCTTTTGCTCCCAGTTTACCACAAAATTCCTTTGTCAGGGAGGCTTTTCTGTGACAAAAGGCTTTGACAAGGGCTGTTTTTAGTGACAAAAAGGTTTACAACCTTGACAATGTTGTAAACCTTTCTCACTTGTTAAAAATTAACCTCATCTGGATTGGACTGGCTCTTCACACCGTCCAATTTATCCAGTATAGCAATATCTGCTGCGCTGAGGGTCAGACCAAAGCAGTCGAGGTTGGCTGCGATGTTGGCTGGAGTAGCTGATTTAGGAAGAGGAAGGAAGCCTTTTTGCAGCGACCACGCCAAGGCAAGCTTACCAACAGGTACCTGGTAGCGCTCTGCCATTTCCTCCACAAGAGGGTTCCCAAAAAGCGTTCCAGTTCCAAAAGGACTATACGCCTCCAGCAAGATACCATGCTGCTGACAAAGGGCAACCAACTCCTCCTGAGTAGTGCCTGGCGCTAGGAGCACCTGATTGACATGAGGGATAATATCAGCCGTCTCAAGCAAAGCCTCAATGTGGTGGGGCATGAAGTTTGACACACCAATTGCTCGGATCTTACCTTCCTCATAGAGGTCTTCCAAAGCAGACCAGACTTGGGCGTTACGGTTCCGCCAACCCTCAGCATCCTGATCACGGAGGCTCTTAGGATTTGGCCAGTGGATCAGTACCATGTCCAGATAACTGACACCCAGCTTATCCATGGACTCTAGCACAGAGTCCCTCGCACTGTCATAGTCTTGCTTATCATTCCAGACTTTGGTCGTCAAGAAAATGTCCTCACGCGCCAGATTGCTGTCTGCAATGGCACGACCAACCGAGCGCTCATTGCCATAAATCTGCGCTGTGTCAATATGCCTATAGCCTACTGCAAGAGCATTTTTTACTGCCTCATAGGCAACCTCGCCCTCTGGAATCTGCCAGGTTCCAAAGCCAATCTTTGGAATAGCAACGCCGTTCGTCAATGTATAATGTTCCATCTAAAACCTCCTGTTACTGATAGGTCTATTATAGGTTAATTGCCGAGCAGAGGCAAGAAAGTGGTATCGTAAACGTTCTTGGAATGAGTGATAATTTTCTTTTCACCAGCTATCAACCGATTAAAATAGCTATTTTGCCTTCGAGATTAAGCTAGCATTAGAACAGCTGACCGGTTTGCTTAACAGACTATCAAAAAAACCATCTACCTGCAGGCAATTAACCACAAGATAAATGGTATAGGTTAGTGCAAATTTAATACAAATCAAGGTAATGATCAATTTCCCACTGGGAAACAAAGCTGGCATAGCTTGCCCACTCGATGCGCTTGGCCTCATAAAAATTGGTAAAGATATGTTCTCCCAAGGCAGAGCGAACAGCATCAGCAGTTTATCATCTGAGTAATGTTTGATTGAGGCTAGCGAGCAATGCCTTTCATCTTTGCCCCCTGAACAATCAAGAAAAGACCTAAGCTAGCTACCAAAACAAAACTAATTTGAACACCCAACACCCCAGTAAATTCACTCAGGGAAACCATACTACCTGCAAGGATGTAACCAATTGGGTGAGCCATGGCAATAAAGCCTGAATAGGAGCCAATTTTATTCTGATCCATCATGTCTGCCCGTAAGACTTGACTAGCTGGAACATTGATCATCTCACCTACCGTATAAACGACAGCTGACAACAAAATCAACCAGAGGTTTTTGAAGGTAAAGGCCGAAAAGATACCCACCGCAAAAATCGTCCCTCCTAAGACCAACTGAGGAATCAGTTTCATCGGTTTAGTCAAACGGTTAGCTGTTGTCATCAGAAACACAATCATGACTGTGTTGATTAAAACTGCTAAGCTCAGCAATTTTGCCCCAGTCACCTCAATGCCAAAGACCACCGTCGGCTGGTAGATGGTTTTGTAATGAATGGGAATATAGTTGTCAATTTGAGTCCAGACCGCCGAAAAAAGGACGACTCCAAACGTGTACACCATAAACGCGCAATCCTTAACCACCTCACCATAGTTCTTGAAGGTGGAAAGTAGCCCCTGACCGTGATGAAACACAAAATCAGCCGGCCTGGTCTCCTCAAACTTCCAGAGCATGATGAGATAAGTGACAGCCGCAATACCTGTCATGGCCAAGAGCAATTCAAAGAAGTGTTTGTCATAAAAGGCACCAGCAACACCTGCTCCCAGCATCACCGCCACATTGAGAATCCAATAACTAATGGTGTAAACAAAACGACGATTCCCCTCATTTAGTTAAATCAACGATCATGGCATCATAGGCAGGATGGGCAAAGTTGGAAAAAACTTCCACCGTAAAAATCCCAACAAAGGTTAATAGCGGCTGAACCTGACCAGGAATATTAGCAAATAAGGTCACCAGGTAGCCAATCAAAACACCTAGATTGCCCCAATCCGTTACTGTTTTACGCCCCAGCGAGTCTGCCAAGTGGCCGCCATAAAGAATGGCGATAAAGCTGGCCGCCTGAGTGCCCATGACTAAAAGCCCCGTCACAAAAGCCCCAAAATACTGGACGTAATACATGGACATAAAGGGAAAAATAGCAGAGCCTAAGATAATGGAAACAAACCGCAAACCTTCTCGCCATTGGAGTTGCTTGGGTAAAGAGAAAAATTCTGTCATGGTTATCTTTCTAAGCTATTGTTTCTTCCCATTTTAACACAAAAAGCGGCTGAAAGCCACTCCCGCCGATCATCCTATCGTTAATTGGTTAACTGGGTTTAATACAAATCAAGGTAATTATCAATTTCCCACTGGGAAACAAAACTGGCATAGCTTGCCCACTCGATGCGCTTGGCCTCATAAAAATTGGTAAAGATATGCTCTCCCAAGGCAGAGCGAACAACATCAGATGTTCGGAGTGCTTTTAGGGCATTGTGCAAGGTTGACGGCAAATCAATAATGCCTGCCGCACGTCGCTCCTCTCTGGACATGCCATAAATATTAGTCTCAACCGGCTTAGGTGCTTCAATCTGATTAACAATCCCATCCAAACCAGCCTCAAGTAAGACCGCCATAGCCAGGTAAGGGTTGGCTGTCGGATCAACCGAACGTAGCTCCAGCCGTGTCCCCATTCCTCGGCTAGCAGGAACACGAATGAGTGGTGAACGATTGCGACCAGCCCAAGCGATATAGACAGGCGCCTCAAAACCTGGGACCAGACGTTTATAGGAGTTCACCGTTGGATTGGTAATGGCAGTGTAGCTATAAGCATGTGCCATCAAGCCACCAAGGAAGTAATAAGCGTCTTGTGACAGCCCCATTCCCCTTGGGTCTTTTGAATCTTCAAATGCGTTGCCCTGCTCATTAAAAAGGGACATGTTGCAGTGCATTCCTGAACCAGCAATGCCGTATTTGGGTTTGGCCATAAAGGTCGCATACATGCCGTGCTTACGGGCGATCGTTTTAACAACCAGCTTGAATAACTGAATATTATCACAGGCTTTCAGGACATCGGCATACTTGAAATCAATCTCGTGCTGACCGACAGCACATTCGTGATGGCTAGCTTCGACTTCAAACCCCATCTGGGTCAAGACGTTGACAATCTCGCGTCGGGTATTGTCCGCCAAATCTGTTGGTGCTAAATCAAAATACCCACCCTTATCATTGACTTCCAGGGTCGGAGCTCCTTTTTCGTCTAGCTTAAAGAGGAAAAACTCAGGCTCTGGACCAAGGTTAAAGGAAGTGTAGCCTAGCTCTTTCATATGCGATAGCGCTCGTTTCAAATTGCCACGCGGATCTCCAGCAAAAGGCTCACCCTCGGCTGTATAAACATCGCAAATCAGACCTGCCACCGCACCATTCTCATCTCCCCAAGGAAAAACAATCCAGGTATCCAAGTCGGGGTAAAGGTACATGTCAGACTCATTGATCCGGACAAATCCTTCGATGGAGGAACCGTCAAACATGGCTTTATTTGATAACACTTTTTCTAGCTGTTCTGGCGTTGCAGGAATTTCAACGTTTTTCATCGTTCCTAGAATATCTGTAAACATTAAACGTAAGAACGTGACATTTTTTTCTTCAACTTGTCGGAGAATATCCGCTTTAGTGATGGTCATAACTACTCCTCTTTGAAAATCTAACCTCTATGAGAAAACGGTGTGGATGATGTCGAAAATCGACTCTGCGACTGCAATTCATCTCGCAAAATGCGCCGCACATCGTCATCTGTTAGAGATGGTTTTAGTTGAACAAACTGCTGTTCACGCTGAGCATACTCTCTCTTTATGGCAGCAATATTTAACCCCTCAGCAATAAAATCCTTGATTTCCAAGAGCCTGTCCATATCGTTCAACGAATATAGTCGTCTATTGCTGTCTGTGCGTTCAGGCGTTAACAACTCCTGATCTTCATAGTAACGAATCTGTCGTGCGGTCAGGTCCGTCAACTTCATCACACTACCGATTGGAAAAACAGCTAACGACCGGCGAAATTCCTTCTCTTTCATGATGTTCTCCTCCTTAACTCATTATAAAAGTATTGCCCAAAAATGTCAATAGACTCATGTTATAATTTATGACATGAGTCTATTTTTTAAGCATATTTTTCCATGTTGCCAAATCGCCATTTACCAAAATAGCAACAAAAACTCCAACAAAAGTCTGAAAAACTCTGGTAACAACGTAGAGCGACGTGCTACCAGCAGGTGCCGCCAAGGAGATAATCAGCAAAGCAGAGACTGAACCAATGACCCCTGACACGTTTGTCAGTGCGACATTTAACACAATCGTCAACATGGTTAACACTGGCAGCAAGATAATGCCAACAAGCGGATGGTGCCCAAACCAGCCACTCACCACATAAAACACCAAGGCTAACAGCCCACCTATGGTATTGCCCAAAATACGAGATGCCCCGAAGGACAGGCTCTTATCAAAGTCTTCACGCAGACTAAAGACAGCGGTCAAGGCTGCAATCTGAGCTCCTTCCCAGTCTAGCCAGCCAAAAATGGTCAACACTAAAAAAACCGCTAAACCAGTCTTAGCCGTGCGCATGCCAATTTTCAATTTACTTTTATCAAATTTGAACCTCATATGTTCATTATACCATAACTTGGTTGGCATTGATCGTTTAGGCGACCATCTCTCTCGAACAAAAAAAGACTTGCAACGTCAAACCTGTTGCAAGTCTTGTCGAGATTTTTCAGAAAATCCGTAATGTCTAATCAGACAGTTTGCAATGCTGAGGTCATGGAAACCCATCGGCACTAAACAAAAACAAGCTACTCAAACATTATGCTGTTGCCTTTGTTGCGATATGTTCGAGTTCTTCAAGGCTTAAAGGCGGCAAGAGTAGATGGGTATCTGTTGTCTGCACAGCCATTTCCCTCAACAAGAGAAGGGCAGCCTGGAAGTCGACAATCCCAATCAGGTCGTCACGGCTGGTACTAATCAGGGCTAAGCGGTAATCACTGATGGACTGACCATCTACAGCATAACTGGTCTCAGGCGCATGAGGCAAGAGGGTCAAGGTCCCTTCTGTTAGCGCAAAGCTACCAAAGGTCTTGATATCTTGGTCTTGATAAAACTGTGGTTGAGCTAGGTAAGGATCTACATTCTGATAATCTCTAGAAACTGAATCTGGTTCTGATTTTTTGAAAAAACGGTCAAACAATCCCATATTAAATTCCTCCTTACCAAATTATACCAACTAAAAACCTGCAATCGCAGGTTTTTAAGCCTCTCATTAATCCTTACGCGACTTTCTCGCGATATCTGCCAATATGCTCTCCACAAAGCTGTCAAGGGCAACCGTTTCGGTTTCTTTTGAGCCGTAGCGGCGGACATTAACCGCACGGTCTGCCTGCTCCTTGTCCCCGACAATCAGCTGATACGGAATCTTGCTGGTCTGTGACGCACGAATCTTGTACTGCATCTTCTCATTGCGCTCATCGACCTCAGCACGGACACCGCGGTCTTTGAGGGCTTTTGCCACTTCCCAAGCGTAATCCGCGTGGGCGTCGTTGGAAATCGGAATCACTGTTACCTGTTGTGGCGCTAACCAAGTTGGGAAGGCACCTTTATAGGTTTCAATCAAGATAGCGGTAAAGCGTTCCATGGTTGAAATGACCCCACGGTGAATCATAACAGGGCGGTGCATTTCGCCATCTGCGCCGATGTACTTGAGGTCAAAGCGTTCTGGCAAAAGGAAGTCCAGCTGAATGGTGGACAGGGTTTCCTCGTTTCCAAGGGCGGTTTTAACCTGAATGTCCAACTTCGGCCCGTAGAAGGCTGCTTCGCCTTCGGCTTCAAAGTAGTCCACACCCATTTCATCAAGGGCAGCTTTCAGCATGCCTTGAGCATTCTCCCACATCTGGTCGTCGTCGAAGTATTTTTCCTTGTCCTCTGGGTCACGTAGAGACAGACGGAAGCGGTACTCGGTCAGGTTAAAGTCTGCATAGACATCAATGATGAGTTGCAGGGCTTTTTGGAATTCTTCCTGAATCTGCTCTGGAGTGACAAACAAGTGACCGTCGTTGAGGGACATTTCCCGCACCCGCTGGAGACCTGACAGGGCACCTGATTTCTCGTAGCGGTGCATCATGCCGATTTCGGCGATGCGGATCGGCAACTCGCGGTAAGAGTGCACATGGTGCTTGAAGACCTGAATGTGGTGCGGACAGTTCATCGGACGCAGGACAAACTCTTCCCCATCTCCCATGTCCATGACAGGGAACATGTCCTCATGATAATGATCCCAGTGACCTGAGGTTTTGTAGAGGTCAACGCTGGCAAGCGGTGGCGTATAAACATGCTGGTAGCCAGACGCCAACTCCTTATCCACGATGTAGCGCTCTAGCTCACGACGGATAGTCGCCCCATTTGGCAACCAAAACGGCAGACCTTGTCCGACTTCTTGGGAAATCATGAAAAGGTCCAATTCCTTACCAAGTTTACGGTGGTCACGCTCTTTGGCTTCTTCCCGCATTTGCAGGTAGCTCCTTAGGTCTTTCTTGTCAAACCAAGCTGTCCCGTAAACCCGCTGCATCATGGCATTGTCAGAATTGCCCCGCCAGTACGCACCAGCTACATTGAGGAGCTTAAAGACCTGTACACGACCTGTTGACGGCACGTGCGGGCCACGGCAGAGGTCGACAAATTCGCCCTGACGGTAAACGGTCAAGCCCTTGTCCGCATGTTCCTTAATCAACTCCAGCTTGTATGGGTCGTCCGCAAAGAGATCCAGCGCTTCTTCTTTGGTGATTTCCTCACGGATGCATGGGTGGTTTTCTTGAACAATCTTGGCCATCTCTTTTTCGATAGCTTCCAAATCTTCATTGGAAATTTGCTGCCCCTCACCATTGTCCGTGTCATAGTAGAAGCCATTTTCAATGGCAGGACCAATCCCCAAACGCAGGTTAGGGAAGAGACGGCGAGCCGCTTGGGCAAAGACGTGAGCGGCGGAGTGGCGGAGCAAGTCCAAGGCATCCTCGTGGTCAGCCATGACGATTTCAAGGCTGCCATCTTCCTCAATCGGACGCACGGTGTCAATCAAGATACCATTGTGCTTACCAGCCAAAGCTTTTTTCGCCAAACCAGGGCTGATAGAGTGAGCAATGTCATAAGTTGTTGTGCCTTTGGCGTATTCACGCACCGCACCATCTGGGAAAGTAATGTTAATCATCGTTTAAGATATAAAGGGTGTTAAACGGACTCAGAAAAATAGGAAATCAACCACATAAGCTAGCTTCTAGGGAGATTTATCTTTTTTCCGCCGTCAGTAACCCGTATTCAGTTAGAATGAATACGAGCTTGACCCTTCAGTTCCTTTCTATATTTTTTCATTCTTTTTTAGAGACGTGAGCATTTAAGCTAACGTCAAACTAAATAAACGACGCCCTCACAAAAGGACGTCGTAACGTGGTTCCACCTTCATTTATCCATGACAAATAGCCATGAACCTCATGTTTGGCGATAAGGGAACCACCCTTTTATGTTTGCATAAAATGATACCGAGTAGTGTCAGACCTATCCTCTGCGTACTTTCCAGCAACCGCACGCTCTCTCAAAGATTTCCTAGGAATGATATGTCTCTACCCAACAGTATAGCAGGATTCGCTGATGATTTCAAGCTCTTCTGCTCATTTTATGAAACATTCTTGCCTGCATGGCCGTCACAGATGCTTTTTCTTTGGTAAATGGCGGCTACACATCTCTTGGTGGGGCTGATGAGGAAGTCTTTAAAAATTAAGAAAACAATCAGTAGCCGTTATTCAACAAAGTGAGAGCCTGTATTTTTAATCACTGAATAGTGCATATTTTGTGCAAACCACCCATCGAGCATCTGATGATAGTGCTTTTGTCCGATAAAGCGCTGCGGTGACAGCTGATTGGGTCGCGTGGCGAAAACCATGCTCTTCTAGTGCAAGGACACCTGCAATAGTCGCTCCCCCTGGGGAGCAGACAGCATCTCGCAGCTGGGCTGGGTGGTCACTGCTTTCTAGGGTCAACTCCCCTGCTCCGACAAGGGTTTGTCCTGCTAGTTCCAGTGCCAGCTGTCTGGGCAAACCATGAGTCACTCCTGCATCTGCCAACGCCTCAATAAAGGTATAGACAAAGGCTGGACCACAGCCTGCGATAGCAGTCGCAGCATCCATCTGAGCTTCTGGCAAAGGGAATACCTTACCAGAAGCAGCCAGCAAGTCCTGCACGAGCTGCTGAGCTGCTGCATCGTGACTGGAAAGAGTGGTCATCCCTTGACCGATAGCGACAGGGGTGTTGGGCATGATGCGCACCAAACGTTGAGTGGGGAGGTAATCCGCAAGCTGTGCCAAGGTCAGACCAGCTGCCATAGATACCCAGATGACCTCTGGGCGTTTCTGAATGACCGCTTCTAACTCCTCCAAAACAGTCGGCACTTGCTGGGGTTTGACCCCAAGAAAAATGACGTCCGCTTGAGAAACAAGGCCACTATTGGTCATAAGCTCCCCACCAATGCTCGCCTGCACAGCCTTGGCTTTTTCCAGATTATGCTGGCTCAAAAGGACTGTGACATCAGGCACTTGAGCGACTGCTCGAGCCAGACTAGCTCCCATATTGCCCAAACCGATAAATCCAACCTCCATCTATCCCTCCTACTGCCTGATCTGCCCATTGCCACGAATAATGTACTTGTAGGTCGTCATCTCCCGCAAGCCCATAGGACCTCTGGCGTGCATTTTTTGCGTCGAAATCCCCAGCTCACAGTCCAGTCCAAACTGCCCACCATCCGTAAAGCGGGTAGAGGCATTGACATAGACTGCTGCGGCATTCACTTGTTGGGTAAAGCGCTCTAGCGCAGACTGACGACTGGTATCCTCTACCAGCTCAATAACTTCAGCCGGCAGTCCCGCCGCCACTAAACCTGCCTTGAGAGCTGTCACAATAGCTTTGGCAGACGCAAAGGCCTCCTTGCCACCACGCAGAATCACCGCATTGCCACTTTTGATCGCCAAGGCTGCTGCGTCAGACGTCACATTAGGACGGCTTTCATAAATCATACCAATCACACCAAAGGGCTGTGAGCGTTTTTCAATGATCAGACCATTGTCCAACCGTGTTTCTTCCAAGGTCAGACCGACAGGATCAGGCAGGGCAATCAAGGTACGAGTCCCATCTGCCATCTCCTTGATCCGCTCCGCTGTCAGAAGCAACCTGTCCTGCATGACCGAGCTAATCTTGCCTTGGGCTGCTAGCATGTCCTTGGCATTGGCTGCTAAAATCTGATTCGTATCTGCTTCCAATTGGTCAGCCATGGCAGCTAGAGCAGCGTTTTTTTTGCGGTATCTGCTAGATTGATGGCCAGCTTGTGATCCACTAACGAATCGAGTAATGCTTGTGTTGTGTGCATGATGTTCCTCCTACAGGGTTACCCAGTCATTGCGATGGATAAAGACCCCTTCTGCCTGTTTGGTGGTCAACGCCTGTACAGACCACTTCACCCGACCTTTTCCGATGAGCTGCTCTTCGTTTTCTTGATAGACAGCGACGATGTCACCAACTTCAAAATGCCCTCTGACGTCTTGAATACCGGCGACCAATAAACTGCGCCCTTCCTCTACCATGGCTTGAGCAGCTCCGCCATCAATCACAACAGCTGCGTCTGTCCGAGCATAGAAAGCTAGCCATTGCTTGCGTTGGGTCATGGCATGCTCATCCGCTAAGAAGAGAGTGCCACGATTGGTCTGTGTGACCGCTTCTAAGAGAGCTGTATCCGTTTTGGAAGAGCAGATAAAGACAGGAACACCTGACTTGGTCGCTAACTGAGCGGCCTGCAACTTGGTCGTCATGCCACCTGTACCATTGGAGGAGCCTGCACCCGCTGCCATTTCAAAGAGTTCTTGCGTCACCTGATCTACGACGGGAATATGCTGGGCATGGGGATTGCTGGTAGGATTGTCTGTATAGAGACCATCCACATCTGTCAACAGCACCAGCAAGTCTGCCTTGAGCAAGGACGCCACCTGTGCCGACAGGTTATCGTTGTCCCCAACCTTGATTTCCTCGATGGCAACCGTGTCATTTTCATTGATGATGGGAATGGCTCGCTGGCGCAATAAGACCTGCAGAGCTTTCGAAGCGTTCTGATAGCGTCTGGAATCTGCAAAATCATCCTGCGTCAGCAAGACCTGCGCCGACACAATCCCATCTTTCATGAAGTTTTGAGTATACTCTTCAATCAGCAAGCCCTGACCAACCGCTGCGCTGGCCTGTTTTTCCGCAATCTTAGTCGGACATTTATCAAAGCCCAAACGACGAAAACCCGCCGCAATCGACCCTGATGTCACCAAGACCACCTGATAGCCTTTTTGATGAAGCTAGGCCAACTGATTGGTTAAACGGGCAATTTTAATGCGGTCAATGGTTCCATTTTCTTGGGTAATGGAGCTGGTCCCGACCTTAAAAACAATCGTAGCGTCTGTCATTCTCATCTCTCTTCTTTCCTAGCATGTGTTAAACCAGTATACCATCTTTTTAGGGGTTTTTCTAGACCTGAAAAAGAGGAGATAATAATGAACTGCACCCCAAAAGTTGGCTATTTTGTCTAACTTTTGGGGTGCTATAACTATAGGAGGAATACTCATCATGATCGGGCTTAAAATGAGGAGATTAGACACCGCAAGACCTTTCAAGACCAGATAATCATAGGGTGCAAAACCGACAATCATCAACAGATGATAGATTTCCGATAACCAATAAGTGATGACCGGTCCAATCACATAAGGCAGATAGTAATAATAGTTTTTTCTCATCAGTCCCTCCCTGATAGCCAGCAAACACAAGCAAACTGGGCTATTCCAAGAAATCCTTGATACTTGTAATCACTTTAATCGGTGCCTTGAAGACCTTGGCAGAAGTCGTTGCTGTCTTTTTGACAAGCGTCACCGGCAAGACTGCCGTTTGCTTGACAAGCTGAAGGGAGCGGTCTGCTGGACTGCCTTCCATTGTCAGAGAATACTTGTACTGGCGACAGGCTGCTTTAGCGATAATCGCATCAAGGTAGAAGCTATAGACAGCCTTGCCGAATTGCTGAGCTGAGATAGCGTTTAGTTTTTGAGTTAAATGCTTCTGTGTCATCTCTGGCGTGCTGACAAGTGCATCAATAATCGCAGCAGGCAAATCCCTCGCATCGTAGTAGAGTGTGCCAAACATCTTGTCTGTGATGAGGTCATCAAGATAAGGATTGCCGTGAGCGATGACTGGTTTACCAGAAGCCAAGGCTTCCGTATAAGTTAGCCCCTGTGTCTCACTAGTCGAAGCTGAGATAAAAAAGTCACAAGCCTTATAATACAAAGCAACCTGATTATGGTCAATCATGCCAGTAAAAATCACCGATGCCTCTAAACCTAGTTGGGTCGTCAGTTGCTTGAGGGTTGTCAGGTAAGGCCCATCTCCAACCACAACCAGCTTAACATGCGGGTACTCGCTTAAAACCTCTGGCAAACTGGCTAGGATAGCCTGAATATTTTTTTCAGAAGAAATACGAGACAGGCTTAAAAGCATGGTGTCGCACGGCTGAAACCCTAAATCCTGTCGCAAGCGGTCAACATCTTCTTGTGAAATGTCATCGCGAACAAACTGATCCAGTTGAATGCCTGTAGGAATCGTCCGCTTCACAGGCTTAACCTCATAGCCCTCTAAAAGATTGGTGACGATACGACTTGGACAAATGATGCCGTCCAAATTATTGAGATAGCCTCTAACGATATATTTGACCATCCCGGGGCGAATAATCTTGCCCTTGGCAATATAGTCAACGTAGTCCTCATACTGGGTATGGTAAGTATGAACGACAGGAATCCGCAGGGCTTTGCCAATCAATTTCCCAAGGTTACCCATCCCAAACTCCGTCTGGGTATGAATAATGTCTAGTTGGTAGGCCTTGGCAATGCGATAAGATGTCATCAACCCGCGATAGACCACACGACGATCCGTGAAGGACACAAAAGGTACACTGGGCAGACGAATAATCGTCGGATCCTCGTAGCGACCGACTGCCTTATCTGTTGTCGTAAAGATATAAACCTCATGCCCTAGTTCTTCCAACTCTTCTTTTAGGGTCCGAATACTGGTCGCAACACCAGAAACCTGAGGAAAATAAGTGTCTGTAAACAAACCGATACGCATAACCTCTCCTTTATAGAGGTCAATCTGTAAAATCTAAGACCTCTTGATAAACTGCTTTTAACGCTTCACCGATACGATTGATGGCGCGGGACTGAGCGACAGCATAACCTGCCTCTCTTTTGTCTGTTTTTCCTGATAGAATAGCTGTCAACGCATCCACAAAGCCGTCCACATCTGATGCTAAATGAACCGCTTGGTGATCAGCCCACCCCTTGTAAACAGGGATGTCTCTCAAAACAGTATGCTGGCGACTAGCTAAAGCCTCCAAGACAACAATCCCTTCCGTCTCCTCCTTACTTGGGAAGAAAAACGCATCACTCCCGGTCATCGCGCCTTCAAAGATATCTCCTTTGATGTAACCTGCGAACGTCACATTTTCTGGGTGATGTTTTTCGACAATCCGTCTGACTGACCAAGGGATTACCCACTTGTTGGTCTCTCCGAACCAGATAAAACGAACATGTGGCAATCGCTCTGCCACTTTGACAAAGTCCTCAATCCCCTTACGTTTGAAGTAAAGACCTGCACACATCACCACAGGCTGGTCATCTGTCAAACCAAAATACTGACGAAAAGCTGCTTCCTTAGCAGGATCTGCTTGGTAGCGAGCAAGGTCAATCCCATTGGACACGGCATAAATCGGACGAGTAATCCCATAACGCTCAATCAAAGACTTGGAATAGGTTGTCGGCGTGATAATGGCATCAGCTTTCTGATAAAACTGGCAGAGATACCACTTGAATAGAGGACTGACCAGGTTTGAACCGATAAAAGAATCCCGAAAATCCTCCTCTGTCGAGTGCCCATGCATGATGACCTTCTTTCCAGCCCTTTGGGCACGAGCCATCAACAACCAGCTCTTGTAACCATAGGTATTGATGTGCACCAAATCATAAGAATCTTCCGGATTTTTGGTATAAGGCACACCAGCCAAATCCAGCGCGAGCTCTTGGTGCTTGATGGCACGACCAATACCTGACTTTCTGAGGTAGTGTTCGGCTTCCAAGTAAAGTAAAACATTCATAACTGTCATTATACCTCATTTAAGGTATTTTTTCACCAATTAGCCTGAAAAAACTCTCGAAAAGACCTTACAAACTTGTTCGTTTACGGAGAAATAGCAGAGCTTTTCAGCTGCGTCACACTCATTTTAGAAGATGGCAAATTATTTTTAAGGTTTGTCTTGACATGTGTATTATTTTTATATATAATCAATTTATATATAAAAATTTTATACAAGGAGGTGACAGGATGTATTTTCCAACATCAGCCACAGTCATCGAATTCTTGATTCTGGCGATTGTGTCAGACCATGATTCTTATGGTTACGACATCAGTCAGACAATCAAGCTGATTGCCAACATCAAGGAGTCGACCCTCTACCCGATTTTGAAACGCTTGGTTCAAGAGCGATACCTGACGACCTACTCTCAGGAACATCAGGGACGGACGAGGAAATACTACTCCATAACCCCAAACGGAAGGGAACAACTTGTCTATCTGAAAGCAGAGTGGCAGCTCTACACAAGCAAGATAGACGACATCATCGAAGGGAGATTGACACATGACAAGAACTGAATACCTCAAGCAGCTTGACAGCCACTTACGCAAGCTACCCCAGGCAGATTACGAGGAGGCCATGGCTTACTTTACCGAGTACTTTGCAGAAGCAGGCGAGGAAAATGAAGCCTTGGTGATGGCAGAACTGGGTACACCCAAAGAGGCCGCCAGGGACTTGATTAACAACATCTTGGATAAAAAGGTCATGGAAGACCGCTACCCACCACGCACCAAGCGGCAGATGATTTGGCTGATTATCCTAGCTATCTTTGCCGTTCCTGTTGGAATTCCTGTTATTTTGATCATTTTAGCCCTATTAGCTGCCCTTGTCGTTCTCTTTTTTAGCCTGATGGTGGCTGGTGCATCATTTTGCCTAGCCCTTTTCATCGGTGCAGGGATCTTCCTCTGGGATGCCCTGGCCTATCTTGGGCAGGGGCAACTTTTCGCCTTCGGTTTTGGTGGCGGTCTAGCCATGCTGGGCAGCGCCTTGCTCTTGGCACTTTTGGTTTATGTCTTTGGCAAGTGGACTGCTCATGGTCTTAAAACCTTGGTCAAATGGATTATCAAGAAAGGACAACGCGCATGAAAAAGATTACCCTTAAAAGTCTCTTTATCTTCGGCTTTGCTAGTCTGATTATCGGACTGGTTATGGTATTCAGTAGCTTGCTGACAGGTGGTTTTGACCAATTACGCCAGCTCAACCAACCTGTGACAGTCACCAAAACTTACACAGACTTAAAGAGCATCGATATCGCTGCTACGAACAAATACATTGACGTCTACCCTTCTGATGACGATAAGATTCACCTGACCTACCATTACTGGGAAGATGAGGAAAATACCAAGGCGAATCTCTCTGATGCCAATGGTAAACTCAGCCTCTCTGACCACGGCGAACAGGAGGAGAAGATTATTCTCCAAGGTGGGCTCAACGTCATCAGTAAAATCATGAACAGCATCAATCGTGAAAATGGTAAAATCTCTCTCGCCTTGCCTAAAGGCATAACACTTGATGAGTTACGCATCGCAACCCACGGTAGCCTCTTTATCAGAGATGCGCACATTAAATCTCTTGATGTCCCTTATTCTCATTTGGATGCCCAGCAACTGACTGTTGACAAAGGGCATATCAACAACGGGACATTCCATGATAGCCACCTCAAAAACATCACCAGTGATAATTATTATTCCTTGCATTTTAACAAAACGACCCTAGATGGTGCTACCATCACCTATAACAGCGACTTTTCTGCTCAAGATAGCATCATCAAAAATAGTACCATCAAGGGAGAATATGCCCCGATGCAACTTAAAAACACGACCCTGGACAACAGCAAGATGACATTTTCGGCAGCTTCGATTTCTGCTGAAAACCTAACTGTTCTGGGTGATGTGACGATGACCACATCAGAGTATCTCGTTGACATCAGCTTATCTGAAACCAGCAAAAACAACATTGACCTAGACCTCACAACCAGCGAGTACGGTCAGCTGACCTTGAACCCTAGTCTGAAAGACATCACGGACAATGACCAAAAAGCCACTCGTAGCCGAGCAGGTAACAAAAACAAGCTAACCATTATCAATGACCATGCAGACATCAAATTGAGATAAAATCAGTCATCATCTGCCTGGCTATCACAAAGCTCTATCTTCTGTCAGAAAACAGTAACAGCAGAAGATGGAGCTTTTTTGTACCAAAAAGCGCAGAGCACATCCGGTAATTCGTCAGAACTCGCCCTCTCCTATCGACTATATAGGAGCGGGCTAAGCCTGGGACAGAGGTCCTAATTTCTCCCTCTTGGTAATTATTAACTAAGTAAGACGTAGAGGTTGAGCGCTCTAATACGCTGGGGTCATCAGCTTTTACAGCCCTGATCAGACGACATCAGCACCTTAAGGAGGAAAATCGAATGCTGCCTTTGTCATTCAAAATCATAAAAATAGCACCCCAACAGTTAGGTGTTGTATCCAACTGTTGGGGTACCATTTACTTTTGTCTCCGTCTCGTCCTTTTATCCTCATCAAGCAATAAGACGTGGTAACTATGAGCAATCCTTGACTGGTTCTGACAGCACTAGACTTGTCCTTGTTGTTCATTGAGAACTCTAAGACCGATAAAACACTACTGGTTGCTTAGGGTCCCCTTCACCTGCCAAATTATCCTTACGGCTGAACAAGCCTTAAACATTGCTGTTGCCTCCTAAGCCATACCGTTTAGAAGTAAGGAACGACCGATGGGTTAACATCCCTTATCTATCTCAGGTAAAATAGGGCTAACAGCAGGGCACTGAGACCAAGAAGAGCTAGCAAAGCCTGCTGCTTTTGTTTTTTAGAAAAAGCATACGGGTCGACACGGTTTGGCAAGATAACGGCACACAGGGCACCACCAATCGCACCCCCTAAATGTCCCCAGATGTTAATACTTGGCATAAAGAGGTTAAACAACAAGTTCACAACAATCAGGGTTTGAAAGCTCCGTCCCATCTGTTTAAGCAAGAGATTATTCCCAAAATATCCCATAATAGCCACCCCTGCAAAGATACCAAAGATAGACGATGAGGCGCCTGCTGATAGGACTTGAGGGGCTAAAGCGATGGTCAATAAACCACCAAAAACGCCTGACACCAAAAACAATAGGATATAATCTCGTTTCGACCAGACCTGCTCTGCTATTTTACCGACGATGTAGAGGCTAAAACCGTTCATCAACAGGTGCTGCAAGCCAATATGAACAAAGTTACTGGATATTATCCGCCACCACTGGCTACTGTCTACGCGAATCAAGGCGCCAAATAACCCACCAAAGGTCAAAATAGCGGTGTTGCTGGTCGCGTAAAAGGGAAAGACAAGGTTCATCACTAGATAAACCGCCACCATCATCACTAACAGTCCAGCTGTTATCGGGTAGTCTCTATAAAATTCACGGATTTGTCTCACTATAAATCAACTCCTTTACTGCTATATCGTGGGGCTCAGGTGTAAAATGGCAGAGCTGCTTTTCATAAACCGTCGCCAAGGTCATGCCCTCATAGTCTGCCAAGTAGCGGTCATAAAAACCGCCACCATAGCCGATACGATAGCCTTGACGATTAAAAAGTAGCCCAGGCACATGAATGAGGTCAATCTCAGACTTATCAACCACATCATGAGACGTCGGTGATAAAATCCCCAAAGCACCTTCTGTCAGCTCATCTGAACAGTAGGGAACAAAGACCATCTCTACGTCACCGACAAGTTTCGGGACAACCACCTGTTTACCGTCTGACAGCGCACGATCAATGAAGGGAGCCGTCTGCCATTCATGGGGGAGGGATAGATAGGTTGCCACTGTCTGAGCCTGACAATAGGCATCGTGCTTAAGCAAGCTCTCCAACAGACCTTGGTCAACAAGGGCTTTTGCCTTAGGCGACCAAGCTCTAAGCCACGCCAAAATCTCCTGTCGCCGTTTCTTTTTTGTCATGTCTCTATCATAGCAGATTTTCCAATTTTTGGATAATCTTTGCTACCTTAAGCCGGTTTAAGGTTTTTTTAAGGTTTCGGAGCTATAATAAAATATTTCCTAAAACTACCACTTTCCCAAAGTGGTGAGTGATAGCTAACCCCTATTACTCTCTTTTTCATAAATCTCCTAAAGTTAAGTTTTCAACAACTTAACACACCCCTTTTTAAAAGCAGCCATTCGGCTGATTTTTTTATGTCAACAAAATCACAGGTTCTATGCCAAATAAGCAATTTCTCTAAAAACGGCTGACAAAAAACACTTGCCACATCAAAATAGATGACAAGTGTTTTCTTTATCTAGTGACGTCGTCAACTAGTTGAGGCAGCTGTTCAAAAAATGTCCGACTTGCTCTACCGCAAAAGCAATAGCTCGCTCATCTGGGCTCATTTTGGGATGGTGAAGAGGATACGGGGTGTCCACGCCCAACCAGAACATGACCCCAGGAACTTTATGGAGTAGGTAGCCAAAGTCTTCACCCGTCATGGCTGGCGGGCAGTCAATCAAATTGACCCCTTCTGCCTTCTCAAAAAACGCCATCAGGTTTTTGGTCAAGTCTGGGTGATTTTCCACAGGCAGATAACCGCCTTGGTTGAGCTCGATGTCCACCGTCATGTCAAAAGACTGGGCGACACCCTGTGCTAACTGCCGCACCCGCTCCTGCATGAGCAGGCTATTCTCTTGGGTCAAGCTACGGATGGTGCCATGCAGAAAAGCCGTATCGGCGATGACATTGTTGGTCGTGCCAGCTGTCATGTGCCCAAAAGTCACCACGCCTCCCTTAATCGGGTCAACGTTACGGCTGACGACTGTCTGGACTTGGGTGACAAAGTAACTAGCCGCCACCAAGGCATCCTTGGTCTCGTGAGGAAAGGCAGCGTGTCCCCCCTTGCCTCTAAAGGTAATTTTCACCTCACAAGTACCTGCAAAGAGAGTGCCAGCGTTAGTCGCAATGTCACCAACCTTCATGTCTGGTCTGACATGAAGGGCGTAAAACTCATCTGGCAACCACTCACCAAACGCTCCATCATCATACATGAGCTTGGCACCCGCCAAATTCTCCTCAGCTGGCTGAAAGAGGAAGAGCATGTTGTTCTTGGGTTGCTGCTCTGCTATTTTTTCCAAAAGTCCCAAGGCAATGGTCATGTGGACATCGTGTCCACAGGCGTGCATCCGCCCCTCGTGCTGACTGGCAAAGTCTAGTCCCGTCTCCTCAACGATCGGTAGCCCGTCCATATCTGTCCGCCAGCCGATGGTTTTCTCAGGCGCATAGCCCCGCACAAAGACCAAAACCCCTGTCTGCCACAATTTTTGGTCGATGTACGGCTTGTTGAGCTGGCGTATCTGCTCCAGCAGATAGCTCTGTGTCATCTTCTCCTCCAAGCCCAGCTCAGGTATCTGATGGAGGTCACGGCGAATGGTTACTAAATCAAGTGTCATTTTTTATTCCTCTAGTCAAAGAGACCGACAAGCGGTCTCTGTCTTATAGTGTACGCAAGGCTTCTTCTAAAGCTGTTTTTTGTTGGGTTTTTTCATCAATTTCCTTGATGATGCGAGCTGGAACACCTGCTACCACGACATTTTCTGGGACATCTTGGGTGACGATGGTTCCTGCCGCAACGACAGAACCACTGCCAATCTGTACCCCTTCAATCACCACAGCATTGGCACCGACAAGGACATTGTCTCCGACACGAACAGGCTGGGCAGAGGCAGGCTCAATCACGCCTGCAAGGACAGCGCCCGCACCGATGTGGCTATTTTTTCCAACAGTCGCACGCCCTCCTAAGATTGCGCCCATATCAATCATGGTCCCTTCACCAATCTCAGCTCCAATGTTGATAACCGCCCCCATCATGATGACAGCATTGTCTCCGATGGTCACTTGGTCACGGATGATCGCACCTGGCTCGATACGGGCATTAATGGCCTTTTTATCCAGCAAAGGCACTGCTGAGTTACGGGCGTCATTTTCCACGACATAGTCACGGTTGGCAACCAGACCAGAGAGCAAGGGCTCAATCTCCTGCCAATCACCAAAGAGGACATTGCCTAGCTTGGTCACACTGGCTGGGACTTCTCCCGCTAGCGTCCCTTCAAAGGTGACCTTGACTGGAGTGACTTTCTTGGCTTGAGCGATAAATTGAATGATTTCTTGTGCAGACATCTTGGTTGCGGACATGATAACTCTCCATTTCGTTTTTTACCATTATAGCAGATTTTTCTAAAAGCACCAGCAAAAACGACCTCAAAGAGATCGTTTTTGACCAAGCTGTCTAAAGTGTTTAACGATGTTGACGACGATGAACCAAGCCAAGGCTTATTGAATTAGACGGAACAGATTGAGACACTTGACTACTCGTCAGTTTTCCTTAGTATCCAAGACGATGGTCACTGGTCCATCGTTGACGAGGCTGACCTGCATATCCGCTCCGAAAAGGCCTGTTTTGACAGGAACATGTTGGGCAAGTTCGGCGTTGAACTGGTCATAGAGTTGGCTAGCTAGCTCTGGCTGTGCTGCTCCTGTGAAAGCTGGGCGATTGCCTTTTTTGGTCTGTGCAAAGAGGGTAAACTGTGAGACAGAAAGAACCTCGCCCTTGATGTCTTGGACGGACCGATTCATTTTGCCTGCCTCGTCAGCAAAAAGTCGCATGTTGGCGATTTTTCGCACAGCGTAGGCGATGTCTGCGGTGGTATCATCTGGAGCAATCCCAACCAACAGGAGCAGACCTTGCCCGATAGCTGCTCTGCTATGTCCCTCAATCGCCACCGAAGCAGTTGCCACGCGTTGAATAACAATTTTCATGTCCCCTCCTTAACCGTTGGTTCGTTTGACGGAGTAGACGTCTGGCACCATCTTGATTTTATCTGCCACAGTAGTTAGGGTGGCAAGGTTTGGAATGCCAAACTTGATATGAACGTTGACGAACTTCATGTCCTTGGTCGGCTGGGCGTTAACCGCCATCAGAGTCTTGGTGGCATTGTTGAGAATTTGCAGGATATCGTTGAGAATGCCTGGGCGATTGAAGCCGTAGATGTCAATGTCAGCCACATAGTCCTTGCTGGTATTGGTGTCGTCCCATTCCACCTCAATCAGGCGCTCTTCATACCCCTCCTGTCCCTTGATGTTGTTGCAGTCGGAGCGATGGATGGCAACGCCACGCCCTTTGGTGATATAACCCTCAATAATATCACCTGGCACGGGATTACAGCACTTGGCGATCCGCATAAGGAGACCTGATGCGCCTTGGATGATGACACCGTTCTCGCTCTTGACCTTTAGGACGTCACGTTTGGTTTCATGCTTGACTTCGCCGCCCTTGACCAGCTCCTCAGCTTCAGCTCTGGCTCTGGCTTTTTCTTCCTCACGGCGCTCTTTTTCGGTCAATTTATTAAAAACAGCGACAGCTGAAATTTCTCCAAAACCAACAGCAGCATAGAGGGTCTCCTCGTTACGATAGTTGAGCCGTGGCAAAATCTCATCAATATGCTTTTTATCCAGGTATTTATTGGGCACATAGCCGTTGTCCTGCAAGGTGGTCACCAGCATCTCGCGCCCTTTGTTGATGGATTGTTCCTTATCTTGGTTTTTGAAAAACTGCCTAATCTTGTTTCTGGCCTTGTTGGTTTTGACCATCTTTAGCCAGTCGCGACTAGGACCAAAGGAACTCTTATTGGTGACAATCTCGACCACGTCACCTGTTTTTAATTTATGGGTCAAGGGCACCATTTTCCCATTGACCTTAGCCCCGATGGCTTTTTCTCCAACTTCTGTGTGAATATCGTAGGCAAAGTCAATGGGACCAGAGTCCTTAGGCAGTTCACGCACCGCCCCATTTGGCGTGTAGACATAGATGCGCTCCGAGAAGATGTCTTCTTTGACAAAATCAACAAATTCCTTGGCATCACTGGCCTGACTTTGAAATTCGGATAATTGCTTAATCCAGTTGATGCCGATAGCGGTTTCTTTGGTGTCGACCTTGTTGGTCATCCCTTTTTTATAGGCCCAGTGGGCAGCAACCCCGTACTCCGCCACGCGGTGCATTTCCTTGGTTCGGATTTGCACTTCAATAGGACCCGTCGGCCCATAAACTGTTGTATGGATGGACTGGTAACCATTGGCCTTGGGCGCAGCCACATAATCCTTAAACCGACCCGGCATAGGCCGCCAGAGTTCATGAATATAGCCTAGCATGGCGTAGACATCGCTGGTCGTCTCCATCAAACACCGGATGGCAATCAGGTCAAAAATCTGATCAAACCGCTTTTTCTTGTCATGCATCTTGCGGTAGATGGAGTAGATGTGTTTTGGGCGCCCATAGATTTTGCCTTGAAGCCCTTGTTCGCTGGTGTAGTCTTGGATTTTTTGGACGATTTGCTCGACCTGCTCTTCACGCTCCTTGCGTTTCTCGTTCATCAGGTGCTTGATTTTGTAAAATTCTGGCTCGTTAAGGTAGCGAAAAGCCAAATCTTCCAACTCCCACTTGATGCGACTAATCCCCAAACGATGAGCAAGCGGAGCGTAAATTTCCATGGTTTCTCGGGAAATCCGCTCCTGCTTATCTGGTCTCAAGTGTTTAAGGGTCTTCATATTATGCAAACGGTCTGCCAACTTGACCAAAATCACTCGCAAGTCTTTTGACATGGCAATCAACATCTTACGGTGGTTTTCTGCCAGTTGCTCCTCGTGAGATTTGTACTCAACCTTACCTAGCTTGGTGACGCCATCAACGATGGTAGCAACCTCCTGACCGAACTGCTCTGCCATGTCCTCAAGGGTAATGTCAGTGTCCTCGACCACATCGTGGAGGAAACCGCAGGCAACGGTGACGGCATCCAACTTGAGGTCCGCTAAAATGCCAGCCACTTCGATAGGGTGGTTATAGTAAGGCTCTCCAGATTGGCGGAACTGCCCGTCATGAGCTTTTTCCCCGTACCGATAGGCTTTTTCGACCAAAGCAATCTCCTCTGGTCCCATATAGGTCTTAATTTGATTAAGGACACTTTGTCCTTTGTTATCCTTGTTTGCCATCACGCACCCTCTCTCTTTCTAAACGTTGTTCTTGTTCGTAAATCAGCTGTCCGATAACTGCTGCCAAATCATCCAGCTGATAAGCCCTTGCCAGAGGGAGATAGACCGTTCTTGTCTCCTCAAGTTTCTCTGCTTGCTCAGGTTTTTCATGCCTGATAGGGTTTGTAGGTTGTGGATACGGTCAGCCAGTTTAACAATTAGCACCCGTTTGTCGACATCTGTTGCCTGTTTAATCTTGTCGATGGTGCAGGTCTTACAGCAACTGAACTTCGTCACTCCATCAACGATAAAGGCCACCTCATCACCAAAGTTCTGACGAATCTGTGCCAACGTATAGTCCGTGTCTTCAACCACATCATGAAGCAGGGCTGCCACTACCGTCACCGCATCATGTTCTTTATCCGCTAAAAAACAAGCCACTGCCAGGAGTGACTAAAATAAGCCGTCACCCCATCATCTCGTGTCTGTTTGACATGTGCCTCATTGCTGATATGCAGTGCCAACAAGACCTTGCCGACTTCCCAAAAATTGAGATAAGTGTTAACCTGCTTCAACAAATAAACTTCTTTGTGGTGGTTTAGCACAATTACTCCTCTTTCAAACTTGTTTTTCCTTCTATTTTACCTGTTTCTCAAAAAAAGTGCAAAGACTTGACCGATTTTTAATGCTAACCCTAAAACTTCTAACAAGGCTTTAAAATCCGTCAATATTCTGTTTTCAACCGTTATCAATTAAACATATTGCCAATTTTATCTTATTCGTGTATAATAATCTTACCGTTTTTGAAAAGGAGATTGAAAATGTCTAAATACTACCGCACAAAAACTGCTGTGCTTTTAGCTACTCTTTTAGCTACTGCCAGCACAAGCCTTGTCAAGGCTGGGGAAAATCAGCCAACAAACCCTGAACAGAACAATACGGTTAATGCAACGCTAAATCAACCATCAACACAGACGGATGATCAAGCAGCAGCTTCATCAACCAGCACCGCTCCTCAAAATGCAGAAACAGCTGCTGCCGCAACGAACGGTGAGGAGTTTATCGCACCAGTTGAAGGGCAAACTGTTGATGTTCGCATCCTGTCTACGACTGACCTCCACACCAACTTAGTCAACTATGACTACTACCAAGATAAGCCATCTCAAAACCTTGGATTAGCTAAAACCGCTGTGCTTATTGAGGAAGCCAAAGCAGAGAATAGCAACGTTGTTCTTGTTGATAACGGTGACACCATCCAAGGAACACCGCTGGGGACTTATAAGTCTACCGTTGACCCTATCGAAGCTGGCGAGCAACACCCAATGTACAAGGCGCTAACTGCTCTTGGTTTTGACGCCGGAACACTTGGGAACCACGAGTTCAACTATGGTTTAGATTATTTGGACAAGGTTGTAGCGACTGCTGGTATGCCTCTGGTAAACGCTAATGTCCTAGACGCACAAACCCACCAGCCACTCTATGACACGCACAAGATTCTCACCAAAACGTTCACAGACAAACAAGGAAATCCTGTTAGCTTAAACATTGGTATCACAGGCATCACACCGCCTCAAATCCTCAACTGGGACAAATCTCACTTGGAGGGCAAGGTCATCGTTCGTGACGCTGTTGAAGCTCTGGAAGAACTTGTTCCAAAAATCAGGCAAGCAGGCGCTGATATTGTACTGGTACTCTCCCATTCAGGTATCGGTGATGATGTCTATGACAAGGGAGAAGAAAATGTTGGCTATCAAATCGCAGGCATTTCTGGGGTTGATGCCGTTGTGACAGGGCATTCTCACGCAGAGTTCCCAGCAGGAGGCAAGGGGTTCTACAGCCGTTATCCTGGTGTCGATGACGTTAACGGTTTAATTAACGGCACTCCAGTTACCATGGCAGGTAAATATGGTGACCACCTCGGTGTCATCGACCTCAACCTCACCTACACTAATGGCAAATGGCAAACAAATACTGCCAAAGGCGCTATTCGGAAAATCGACACCAAATCGGAAAATGTTAACGCACAAATCTTAGCTATTGCCAAGGAAGCACACGAGGGAACAGTCGGCTATGTTCGCCAACAAGTTGGCACAACAACAGCACCGATTACAAGCTATTTCGCCTTGGTCAAAGATGACCCATCTATCCAAATCGTTAATAACGCCCAAATTTGGTATGCTAAACAAGAGCTGGCAGGAACACTAGAAGCTAATCTCCCAATTTTATCTGCCGCAGCCCCATTCAAAGCTGGAGGTCGGAATTTTAGTGATGTGACCAATTACACTGATATCCCTGCTGGTCCTATCGCTATCAAAAACGTGGCTGATCTCTACCTCTATGACAACGTGACTGCTATCTTAAAATTGACAGGCGCTGATATTAAAGAATGGCTAGAGATGTCAGCTGGGCAGTTCAACCAGATTGACCCAAGCAGCAAAGACCCTCAATACCTTGTCAACGCAGGCTATCGCACTTATAACTTTGATGTAATTGATGGATTGACCTATCGCTATGACATCACACAACCAGCCAAATACGACCGCAACGGTAAGCTGATTAATGCAGATGCTAGTCGTCTCCGTGATGTCTCTTATCAAGGACAACCGCTAGATGAGCAGCAAGAATTTATCGTGGTGACCAACAACTACCGTGCTAACGGCAACTTCCCTGGCGTGGTCAAGGCAACCCTCAATAAACTGCTCAATTTAGAGAATCGCCAAGCCATTATCAACTACATCATTTCTGAAAAGACAATCAACCCATCGGCTGATAATAACTGGGGCTTTACCGACAGCATCAAAGGGCTGGATGTTCGCTTCCTCTCTGCCGATAGTGCTAAAAACCTAGTGACTAATGCCAAGGACATTACTTATCTCAATCCAGCCGATAAGAATGACGGCTTTGGTGAATTCCGTCTGGTTTATATCGAACCAAAACCACAGCCAAAACCAAATCAGGAACAAGAGGCTAATAATCCATCTATTCCTGACAACAAGCGGCAACTGGATGACATCGAGCGACAAGAGATTCGTGCGATTGTTACCAAGGCCTTTAATGCACCTCAAGCACAGGCAACCCAAACAAGCACCTCTGCTCAGCAATTACCAAAAACAGGCGATAGCAACACCGCCTTGCTAAGCTTGTTAGGGGTACAGATTTTGGGAAGCCTTGGCCTACTAGCCCGCCGGCCTAAGCAGGACTAAGAACTCGTAAAAACGACAAGAAGATTCTTTCTTGCCGTTTTTATGTTATACTATTTTAGTAGGAGGTTAGGGGCATGACAAAGCCGATTTTACTGAAATTTCTGCGTGAGCTCTTGCTGGGATATTGTTTGCTGTCTCTGGTTGCTCTGGGAATTATACTTGTGCATGGTGAGCCTAGTTTTCACTTCAATCGACCACTGGGCGGTGGAATTTGGATGATAGCTATCCTCAGGCATCTCCCTTATAAGGGCTGGGGTAAGTTTTGGCTTGGACTTGGGGTGCCAATTTTAGTTGCTTGGCTATGGCTTGCCTTTTTTCCACAGGGGCTGATGGTCTCGCGTGTTCAGCTTATCGGGCTTAGTCTAGCTTATCTAGTAGCTGGTGGACTCTGTCATGTTTACTTGCAGAAAGGAAGAAAAAATAATGACTAAACGAATTGCCTTAATAATCGCTCGTGAGGGTTTTTCTGGGAACGTCTCTATCACTCTGTCTCATCGCCCTCTTGATGGTCGCCAGAGGAGACGAGAGTTATTTACTGCGTTTCTTGTTCAGTACAATTTTCTTGGTAACAGCTGCTTTCAGACATAGCACCTATACAAACTGGAAAAAATTAGGGCTAATCATTTTACCCATTATGGCTTTAGAATTTATCTGGTTTTCCTTGACCTCTGGCTTAGTCATGACCTTGGGACAGGTGCTTCTATACGGTCTGGTACTGGCTGGTCTAGGGCTGCTCTGTCACTGGGGTCTTCGGACGAACTCCTAAGGGTAAGAGCCCTATCTCTGGTCTCACAGGCTCGGTAGAAGTCCCTCTAGTCACTAATCACTCGTTTCAAGAAACTGGACTTATCGTCCATCTGCTCTGCTATTTTCCCAAAAAGAAAGGATACCTATGACAACTATCGACTACATCACACAACTGACCGCTATCCCATCGCCGACAGGGTTTACGCGCCACATCATGTACTGGGTGCAAACCGAGGTCGAGGGGATGGGCTATGCAGCAACTCGAACACCAAAGGACGGGCTGCTCGTCACCATCAAGGGGGCAAATAATGACAAGCACCGCCTCTTGACGGCTCACCTCGACACGTTAGGCGCTATGGTACGGGCCATCAAACCTGACGGTCGCCTGAAAATAGCCCTAGTCGGTGGCTTTACCTACAACGCTATCGAGGGTGAAAACTGTACCATTCATGTGGCGAAAACTGGTCGTCAAATATCAGGTACAATCCTGCTCCACCAGACCAGTGTCCATGTCTATCGTGACGCTGGTAAGCTGGAACGTCAGCAGGACAACATGGAAATTCGACTGGACGAGAAGGCGAGAACGGCTGAGGAGACACGGGCTCTTGGTATTGAGGTGGGTGATTTTATTTCTTTCGATCCACGAACGGTGGTGACAGAGACCGGCTTTATCAAGTCCCGCCATCTGGATGACAAGGTTTCCGCAGCCATTCTTCTCAATTTGCTCAAGACCTACAAGGCTGAACAAGTTGAATTGCCTTATACGACGCATGTTTACTTCTCCTCTTTTGAGGAGGTGGGGCACGGGGCCAACTCAAGCATTCCTGCGAAGACCATCGAGTACATCGCTGTTGATATGGGCGCCATGGGAGATGACCAGCAGACGGACGAATACACGGTCTCTATCTGTGTCAAAGACGCGTCAGGACCTTATCATTACGGGCTGCGCCAGCATTTGGTTGCCCTTGCTGAAAAGGAACAAATTCCCTATAAGCTGGATATCTACCCCTACTACGGTTCGGATGCTTCGGCAGCCATGTCCGCAGGGGCTGAGGTCCGTCACGGGCTTCTAGGAGCTGGTATCGAGTCCAGCCATGCTTACGAGCGTACCCACACCGATTCTATCCAAGCTACCGAACGACTGGTTGATGCCTATCTCAAGAGTGAGATGATTGATTAACATTGCTCAGCCTGCCACTCGATTATCTGACAAAAAAGGATAATCTAATGACCCCTCTTATCCTCATTCGAGGCAACGCTGGTAGTGGAAAAACCACGCTAGCAACCGCCCTCCAACAGCAACTGGGCGAAAATACCCTGCTCCTCTCTCAAGATCTCCTTCGCCGCACCATGCTAAATGCCAAGGACGGCACAAACACGCCGACTATCCCACTCCTCATGAGCTTGCTGGACACAGGCAAAACACTTTGTGACACCATTATCATCGAGGGGATATTTCGCTCCGACTGGTATGCACCAGTCTTTGATAAGATAGCTGAGCAGTTTTCTGACCAACTCCACGCTTATTACTACGATTTACCTTTTGAGGAGACTCTCCGCAGGCACCAGACCCGAGCCAAAGCAGCTGAATTTGGTGAAGAAGCCCTTCGCCGCTGGTGGGTCGACAAGGACTACCTCCCCCAGATACCTGAAACCCTGCTCCCACAAAACCTAAGTTTAGAGGAGGCTGTTCAACTCGTCTTAGCAGAGGTGGCGACAACATCGATTTAGTCATCTGATTGTCTCATCAATTAAGGAAAAAAATGAAACTATTAAAATCAATACTCGCTTTTATTAGCTTTATGGGCTTAGGATTTGTCGGTGGCTGGCTGATTTCAGGTTTTTTACCGACAAGCCGTCAGACCATTGATGTCCCTGCCAGTCAAGGATGGCTACTATTGCCGCTAACAATCATCTGCTTTTTACTGGCTGGTATCTTACAAATTGCCATTCATGAGGCTGGGCATGTCTTTTTTGGTTGGCTGACAGGTTATCGCTTCCTCAGTTATCGCCTGCTCAATCTCCACTGGCAGCGTATTGATGGCAAACTAAAACTCTTTCGCCATAGTCTCGCTGGAACTGCTGGGCAGGCTTTGATGACACCACCTCAACCTGTTGAGGGCAAAATCCCCTATGTCCTCTATAATCTCGGTGGAGGCTTGGCCAACCTCATCACCTTGCCACTCTGCTATGGTCTGACTTATTTCCTTCCTCAATTTGCTCTACTTTGGGACACGCTAGCTTTCTTTGGGTTAATCGGTGCCCTGACAAACTTGATCCCACTGGGCAAGACGTTTCCCAACGATGGCTATAACATCTACTCGATTGCCAAGCACCCGAAAGTCTCGCTCTACTTTTATGCTCAACTGGCCGTTCATGCCAAGATGGCACAAGGCGTGCCCTATCAGGACATGCCAAAAGATCTCTTTCTCATCCCAGAAAAAGAAGACATCACAAATCCCATCATTTTTAGCGCCAGCCTGAACTGGGTCAATCGTCTGATGGCTCTGAATCAGTTTGAGGAGGCACGAGATTATCTGAACAGCTTGGCTATTGCCCAACAGCCCCTCTCTCAGATTTATCAGGTTCTAGGGAAAATCACGCTGAGCTATCTGGAGCTGCTCTGTCAACAGGAGACCCGTGTGTCTTTTGACAAAGAGGAGTGGAAGCTGATTGGCGCTCTGAGCAAATCCCAGCCGATGGTCACCGTCTTTGCCTGTGCCTACCATTCCTTAGTTACTGGCAATGATAAAAAGGCGGAGCAGGCCTTAGCGCAGTTTACTAAACTGGCAAAAACCTACCCCTATCCTGTCGACTATGCCGATGAAGCATCGCGCTAACAACGATTTCAGGCACTAAAGGAAACAAGATAAAAATTCAGCGAACAAATCGCTGAATTTTTTTAGTCTACATAAAGTTTTGATTTATTACTCAACCAGCTATACAGGAGACCGATTAAAATCCCTCCACCGACATAGTTGCCCAGAGCTGCAAAGAGGAAGTTAGATAAGACGCTAAGAACAGTCATCCCCTCAATACCACTTCCAAAAGAGAAGAACGACAAGGAAAAGAGAGAGAAGTTAGCGATCACGTGCTCGTAGCCTAAGAAGGCAAAGATAAAGATAATGAAAATCAGAGCAATCACACGTCCTGCATCATCCTTCATTCGCATAGAAACGAAAACAGCAATATTAACAACCATATTGGCGAAAATACCTTCTACAAACTGGGTCAGGGGAGTTTCTGCCAACTTGGCCACTGCCGCCTCGATTAAATAACTATCGGCTTCCACATGCCCCGCTTGAAATGGTGTGGTCAGAGATAAGAGAAAAGTGATAACAACCGCACCAACAAAGTTAAAGAAGATACAGGTAGCTAGAATTTTGAGGGCCGTTTTGAATGGAATCACCTTACGATGGACAGCTGAGGTCATGTACATCATGTTGGATGTCCCTAGCTCTGCATTCATATAGAGAATCATAACCAAACACCAGCCAAACATCAAGGCATAGCTAAATTTCCCGAGACCGTCAACGATATGATTGAGCTTGTCCGCTGTATAAGCTGAAATGGCCAGACCAATTGCCAAGTAAACACTTGCCATAATCGCACGAACGGCGTAGCCCCAGAAATTGGTCTCAATCAAATCAGCCTTTTTCTTAATGCTTTTGTCAATGTTATAAATCAGTGTATCCTGATGTTCTGCCATATTACAGCCCTCGTTTTCTTTATCATTTTTTTCACAATACCTAGTATAGCAAAAATTATGCCAAATAGTAAGCCTTTTTAGCAGAAAAAGAAGAAATTATACTGAAAGCGATTCGCTAAACCATCACGAGAGAAAAATAGGACTTGCTAAGAGAAAATTATTTAGCCTGAGTTTCTAAGCCCTGTCGCAATGCCATTGATGGTCGTATGGATCTGCTTGAGCGCTGTCTCATCCAGCCCCCCTCGTCGGAGACGTTTAATCAACTCGATTTGGACATAATTGAGGACATTGAAGTAAGGGAGGCGGTAGTCTAAACTCGCCTTGAGGAAGGGCAAATCTTCCAACAATTCCTCATGCTGCTCAATCGCTAAAATCATGTCCTTGGTCAACTGCCACTCGTCCAAAATCAGATTGAAGACCTCACGCACCTCAGGAGACTCACACATCTGAGCATACTGGAAGGCGATGTTCATGTTGGATTTGGATAAAACCATGTCAACATTTGACAACAGTGAGTTAAAGAAGGGCCATTTTTGATACATGTCTTGCAGTTTAGACAGATGGCTAGGGTCTTTGTCAATAAAGCGTTTAAAGCTAGAACCAACCCCATACCAACCTGGCAACATGACTCGGTTCTGTGACCAAGAAAAGACCCAAGGAATAGCACGCAAGCCAGAAATATCAGTGATGGTCTTACGCGCCGCAGGACGAGACCCGATATTGAGGCTTGAAACCTCACGAATCGGACTAGCCGCAAAGAAATACTCGTAAAAATGCTCATGTCCAAACACCAAATCACGATAGCTATCGTAACTGTCTGTCACAATCTCGTCCATCGTATCACGGTAATTGTCAATCTGTGTTTCATCCGTAATCATCTGCGTCACCATACGATTCAAGGTCGCAGACAGTAACATTTCCAGGTTGTAGTAGGCAGTGTCTTTATTGCCGTACTTATTGCCGATCACTTCACCTTGCTCAGTGACCCGAATACGATCTTTTATCGACCCAAAGGGTTGTGAGGTGATGGCATCATAGGATGGTCCACCGCCACGACCAACAGTTCCACCGCGACCGTGGAAGAAGGTGATAGCAACCCCGTGAGCATCTCCAATTTGAGTCAGTTCATTTTGCGCCTTGTAGAGCGTCCAACCTGAGGCAAGATAGCCACCATCCTTGTTGGAATCAGAGTAGCCCAACATGATTTCTTGATAGCCCTTGTTTCCTGCAATCCAAGTCTTAGCCACATCTAGGGACAGGTAACGTCGCATGATGTCGCCAGCATTGTCCAAATCCTCGATGGTTTCAAAAAGCGGTACAATCTGAATACGGGCAAAAGCCTTATCGACCAAACCAACTTCTTTTAACAGCACAGCAAGTTCTAGCAAATCCGAGACGCTTTCTGAGTGCGAAATGATGTGTTGTTTAATAATGTCCTCACCCATCTTATCTTTGAGCTCGCGAGCTGTTTGGTAGATGGCTAGTTCCGAAATGAGTAGGTCAGACTTTTCTTGATTGGTCGCAGACAAAAGACGCGGATCGTGTTCCAACTGATAAAGCAAGACCCGACATTTATCCTCCTCAGACAGAGCGGTATAGTCTGACTCGATATTGGCCGAGCGGAGCAGCTCTGCTACGCATGCTTCATTGATTGATGAGTCTTGACGCATATCGATGGAGGCGAGATAAAAGCCAAAAATCTCCACAGCCTGCAAAAGTTCTGAAAAGTCACCGTCTACAAGGGTTACTCCCCCGTGAGCCTGCAGCGATTCTTTCAAAATCACTAAGTCTCGCTGAAAGGCATCAGACGTCTCATAACGCGGCGACGCCTCTCCCTGGTCTAACAAGTAAGCAAGAGTATTGACCAACTTTTTCTCAATATAGGTCAAGGCACGACGGTAAAGTTCTTTTTCACGGAACTCTGATGAGTCTGTCGACAGCTCTGCCATGGCCTGCAAGACGGCGGAAGCCCCCACGTAGTTCGTTGACAGTGAGAAAATTTTGTAAAGGCTGGCGATTTTATCCAAATAATAGTTTAAAATTACCTCGGCTTGTGTTGTGGCAGACAAGCGAAGCGTATCAGCTGTCACAAACGGATTGCCATCACGATCCCCGCCGAGCCACATCCCCATCGTGATCGGCTTAGGGTTATCCAGTTCAATGCCTCTATCAGCTGCCAGTGCCTTGTACTGCCCCACCAGACTAGTGATGGCTTGAATCAATGATTGGTTGTAGTACTCCGTTACATTGCTGATTTCGTTTTTAACCTTGAGCTTTTTCTCTCGGATAATGTCTGACTGCATGATCAGCTCGATATGGCGACGAAGATCAGCTAGCCACTTGTCTTGGTTGACCAAACCTGCTTTGACATCGCGATATTTTCGTAATAACAGATGAATCTGATTGGTCAACCCCAGCATGGTACGACGCTGTACCTGAGTTGGATGTGCTGTTAAAACTGGAACAACATTGACCTGCTCTAAAATCCGTTTGGCATCGTGGTCTGAGGCAACAGCGTCCAAAGTCAGCGACAGTTTCCCCAGATAATCCTGATTGGTATTATTTTGGTAATTGACCTCATAAGCTAAGTCGACATCCTCTGAAATATTGATCAGTAAGGGCAAAATCGAAAAATAACGGGACACAATTTCCATCTGCTGGGTGTCCAAACTAGCCACCTCGGCCTCCAAACCTTGGTAGGCTTGCCGGCGAGACAAGTCTGTCAGGCGTTCAATCACCTCAAACTGCTCATCACCAATCATTCGGCGTGTCACATCCTCCAGCAGTTGCTGCAAAATGGCGACTTCCTCCTGAACAGCAGCCTTATTGTTATTACTTTCGAGTTTCTTGATGGTCATCCGTCGCCTCACTTTCTTGGTTTTGGACATGGCAGAGCTTGCCACTAAGTCTTTTCATTTTACCATATTTTTAGGAAAAAGAGTAGAACTGGGGAAATGATGGATTTTTTGCTATAATAGTCAATGACTAACGATAAAGGAGACAACACAAATGAAACAACGTGCCCGTTCAGAATTTCCAGAAAATGAACTCTGGGACTTAACCGCTCTCTACAAAGACCGCGAAGATTTTCTAAACGCGATGGAAAAGACCTTAGAGGACATCAGCCTCTTTAGCCGCAACCATCAACACTTGCAAACGGTTGACGAGTTCACCGCTGCTCTGATGGAACTGGAGCAGATTTATATCGCCATCAGCCATATCAGCGCTTATGCCTTCATGCCTCAGACAACGGATTATGGGGCAGAAGAGTTCGCTCAACTTGCAGCAGCAGGTGGCGAGTTCATGACCAAGGCACGGGTTGCCTTATCCTTCTTTGATACAGCCCTTATGTCCGCTGAGCTGTCAGTCCTAGACGAGCTAGAGAAAAACCCTCAGTTCAGCTCAGCCATTCGCCAAGCAAAACTCCAGAAAAAACATGCTCTAACCCCTGAAGTGGAAAAGGCACTAGCCAATCTGCGCGAGGTTTTTGCTGCCCCTCATGACATCTATACGAAGATGCGGGCAGGCGACTATGCTATGGAAAGTTTCGAGGTTGATGGGAAAACCTATGAGAACGGTTTTGTGCTTTATGAAAACTTTTATCAGAACCATGACAATGCCGAGGTGCGTGAAAAAGCCTTCCGCTCCTTCTCAGAGGGTCTTCGCAAGCACCAACATGCTGCTGCAGCAGCCTATCTTGCTCAAGTAAAATCCGAAAAACTCGTGGCAGATATGCGTGGCTATGACAGTGTCTTTGATTACCTGCTAGCTGGTCAGGAAGTTGATCGTCAACTGTTTGACCGCCAGATTGACCTGATTATGAATGACTTTGGGCCGGTAGCACAAAAATACCTCAAACATGTCGCTAAGGTTAATGGCTTAGAGAAGATGACCTTTGCAGATTGGAAACTCGACCTTGATAGCGCCCTCAACCCTGAGGTATCTATTGACGACACCTACGATTTAGTGATGAAAGCCTGCGCTCCTTTGACAGAAGAATACACCCGCGAAATCACTCGTTATCAAGAAGAACGCTGGGTTGACTTCGCTGCCAATACCGGTAAGGAATCTGGAGGTTACGCCAACGACCCTTACCGTGTCCATCCTTATATCCTGATGAGTTGGACTGGTCGGATGAGTGATGTCTACACCCTGATTCACGAAATCGGTCACGCTGGTCAGTTTATCTTCTCAGATAACCACCAAAGTTACTTTAACGCTCATATGTCAACTTACTTTGTCGAAGCCCCATCGACGCTTAACGAGCTGTTGCTCAGCGATTATTTGGAAAATCAATTAGATGACCCTCGTCAAAAACGCTTTGCCCTTGCTCACCGCCTAACTGACACTTACTTCCATAACTTTATCACCCATCTTCTTGAGGCAGCTTTCCAACGTCGAGTTTACACCTTGATTGAAGAGGGCAAGACGTTCGGGGCAGAACAGCTGAATGCCATTATGAAAGAGGTCCTAAGCCAGTTCTGGGGAGATGCTATTGACATTGACGATGACGCAGCGCTCACTTGGATGCGTCAAAGCCACTACTACATGGGCTTGTACAGCTATACTTATTCAGCTGGACTTGTCATTTCAACCGCTGGCTACCTCAATATCAAAAACAACCCAAATGGTGCCAAGCAATGGTTGGACTTGCTCAAATCAGGGGGTAGCCAAACACCACTCGACTCCGCCCTGATTATTGGTGCTGATATTTCTACAGATAAACCATTGCGCGACACCATCGCCTTCCTAGACGAGACTGTTGAGCAGATTATGGCTTATTCAGCCCTATTAGGTCAAAGCTAAGCTGATTGTCTCCGAGGCACCGTTTCACAGCCTTAGACACCCCAGTAAACAAAAGAGGCTCANGGCACCGTTTCACAGCCTTAGACACCCCAGTAAACAAAAGAGGCTCATTGTCAACTGTAGTGGGTTGACCAATTTAACACCGAGAGAGGACAGTTCTTGTCTTCTCTCGTTTTATGTTTATGGCAATGAAAATGCGAGTTTTGTCTTTTCAAAGTTTCTGAAACCAAAGGCGTTGCGTTTAATGACCTTGATAAGGTTGTTTGTCGCCTCTAGTTTAGCGTTTGAGTAGGGCAGTTACAGGGCATTGACAATCTTGTCACTGTCTTTCAAAAAGGTTCTAAAAACTGTATGAAAGACAGGATTAACGCTGGAAATCGTCTCCTCGATCAGCCCAAAAATCTGTTCGGCTTGCTTCTCCTGGAAATGAAACAGCAGCAGTTGATAAAGCTCGTAATGCTCTTTCAGTTCTTGCGAATAGCCGAGCAGTTTAGTGACAACCTCCTGATTAGTCAAGTGCCTGCGAAAAGTTGGGCGATAAAAGCGTTTATCGCTGAGCTTTCGACTGTCTTGTTGTATCAATTTCCAGTAGCGCTTTAGGGCTCTGTATTCGTGGGAATTTCGATCAAACTAGTTCATTACTTGGATGCGTAGCCTGTTCATGGCCCTGCTCATATGCTGGACAATGTGGAAGCGGTCCAGCACAATCTTAGCATTAGGAAATAACTGTTTGGCCAGTTGGTAGTAAGGGCTAAACATGTCCATGGTGATGACCTTAACACGGTTCCTGACGTCTCTCGGATAGCGCAGAAAGTGGTTGCGAATGGT